>DATNKQ010000251.1:0-14373 GCA_035603315.1 Thermoanaerobaculia bacterium | reverse complement strand
GACGCGGAGGAGGCGCGGGCCGCGGCCGGGGAGCGCGAGCGTCGCCGCCGCTCCCGGAGATAGCACGCGCCGCGCGAGCTTGCCGCCCTCGGCCTGCGCCGTCACCAAGAGATGCCCGCCGGAGCCGGCGCCGCGGCGCTCGATCCGCGCCAGCGCCAGCTCCCCGCCGGAGCCCAGCTCCAGGTAGTAGACCGCCTCGCTGCCGAAGGGCAGGTAGAGCCCGCCCTTCTCGGCCCGCGGGGCCTCGGCGGCCGGCTGGTGGACGGGGACGAAGCGCAGGAGGTCCCAGCGGACGGCGAGCCGCTGGTGGCGGTTCTCGCGGATCGGCTCGGTGACCGTCCGGTAGCGGAAAGCCAGGCGGTTGGTACCCGCCGCCAGCGCCGTCCCCGGCAGCTGGACGGCGTAGCCGCGCATCTCCGGCGCCAGCTCGAGGTTCGTGAGCCGGCGGCCGTTGAGCTCGACCGAGACGACCTGCGGCAGGCCGGCGGCGAGGAACGGCGCGCAGCGCATCTCGAGCCGGAGGTCGCGGGGAGCCGCGAGGAAGAAATCGAGCTCCGACACTTCCCCCTTGCTCCAGACATAGGTCGTGCCGTCCTCCGCGCGCTCGTTGGGGTACCAGCCGCCGACCATGGCCTCCCGCGCCTCCTGGGTGCCGAAGTCGAGCGTCCCCACCTCGCGGTTCACCTCCGCGATGGGCAGCAGCGCCGCCAGGTCGTCGACCCGCCCCGAAGCCGCGCGCCGGCTCGGCGAGCAAGCCAGGAGCAGCAGGGCCAGCGCCCCGCCCAGACGCCTCCAGGTTGGCATGGCGGGAACGTAACACAGGAAATCCCCCACCCGGGCGGGGTCGAGCCCCGCCCCTACACAAAGAAAAGGCTTCAGTCGGTGGTCTTGCGGGCGGACTTGGCGGTCGCGGCGCCGCCAGCTTGCGGGGCGTGGGTGGCGGCACGCTGCGCTGTGGGCTCGGCGGCGGCGTAGGAGTAGATGAAGCTGCCACCCTTGATGGCGTCGATGACCGGCTTGGCGTCTTCCAGGGGGAGCGCCGGGCAGCCCCAGCTGCGGCCGAGCATGCCGAACTGGCGCGCGTGCTCGGCGCTGGCGTACCAGGCGCCGTGCATGACGATGGCGCGGCTCTCGGCACGGTCGTTGATGCCCTCGTCGAGACCCTTCAAGCGCAGCGAGTAGCCGTTCTTGCCCTCGTAGGTGCCGGCGGTGAGGAAGAGGCCGAGGCTGGTCTGCCGGCTGCTGTCGACGTTCGAGAAGCGGGTGGCATACCTGTCGCCGCTGCCGGCTCCATGCGCCACCAGCTCATGGAAGAGCACCCGGCCGCGGGCGAGGTCGAGCACCCAGAGGCGCGGGGTGGTCGAGGGGAGGGAATAATCGATGATCGTCAGCTTGTCGGTCTGGCCGGAGACGCCGCGGGCGCGGGCCGCGGAGACGGCGTCGAGCGCCAGCGCGAGCACCTTCGGCGACAGCCCGTCCGCCCCGCGGGCGAAGACCGCCGACACGGCCCCGGACGAGAGGTCGGAGGCCGAGTCCTCGGTCGCCGCTGCCAGGGAAGGCACGGAATCCGCATGTGCTCTGGGCGGCGCGGGAATAACGCCGGCGGAGAGCACGGCGGCGGTCAGGAGGGGGAGAATCGGCAGGAGCCGAAGCCCCCGCGAGAGGATGCTCGGCCGGGGGTCGCGAGCGAGCGGATCGCCCGCGGGAATAGACGACTCTCGGAGCATTTCGCGCAAGTATAACCTCCAAAAGCAAATCCTGGGAGTCCAGCGTTCGCAGGGCGCGTCACAGTTGTTGTCGTCAGCTAGTGCAACGCCTGCCGAACGCGGCGAATTCCAAGCGCGGCCGATGGCAGGCACTCGCGGGCTGGGGGTCCGACCCTCCTAGCGGGAACCGGCGGCGCCGGTCGCGGGATGCGCGGCGAGGAACTCGCGGATGGGCTGCCGCTGGCTCTCTTCTTTGATGCGCGTGAAGAGCTTCTCGCGCAGCTCGAGGACGGTGGAGGCGCGGTCGAACGGCATGCGGTCGTAGACCTTGCCGCCGGGGAAGTGGCAGGGGCGGCAGCGGGCCTCGAGGATGGGCTGGATCCGGGTGGCGAAGTCGACCTTCTGCGGCGCGGTCTGGACCGTCTCCGCTCGGCCGGCCGCGGCGGGGGCCGGCACCGCGGACCTGGTTTCCCTTCCTTCGGGGGCCAGCCGCCCTCCGCGGGCGCAGGCCAGCGCTCCGGCGGCCAGGATCGCGGCGAGCAGCACGGGGCCGGGTCTCATCGTCTGCGATTGTACTCGCGTCGCGGTCGAGGGGAAGCCGCCTCCTGATATAGGCTCCTGCCTCGCGATATCCGCCGGCATGCGCCGCGCTCCACTCCCCGAGGACCGCCCGATATGACGACCCGTCGCCTGCCCCTCTGCGCCTTCGCCCTGCTGCTCGCCCTCCCCCTGCCGGCCCGGCTCGCCGACGCCGCCGCCTCCGCTCCCGCGATCACCCTGGAGCAGATCATGGCGGCGCCGGACTGGATCGGCAATCCGCCCGAGAAGCCCTACTGGGGGGACGACGGGAAGGCCGTCTACTACGACCAGAAGCGGCCCGGGGAGGAGATCCGCGACCTCGTGCGGCTCGATCTCCAGACGGGCGCGCCGCGGGTGGTGCCGCCGGCCGAGAAGGGCGCCGTCGACGCCGCCGGCGGCGACTGGAGCCTGGACCGCCGGCAGAAGGTCTACGCGCGGCGCGGCGACGTCTACCTCAAGGACGTCGCGACCGGCGCCGTGCGCCAGCTCACCAGGACCGCCGAGGAGGAGACCGATCCGCGGTTCATGGCCGGCGACGGTCGCGTCTCCTTCCGCCGCGGCGATGCCTTCTTCGTCTACGACCTGGCCACCGGCCTCCTCTCCCAGCCGGCCGACGTGCGCCTCGAGAAGGACCCCGCCGACGAGGACGACCCCACGTATCTCAAGGCCCAGCAGCTCCGCCTCTTCGACGTCCTGCGCAAGCTGAAGCGCGACCGCGACCAGGCGCGCGCCGAGGATCGCGCCGAGCAGGCGGCTGACGCCACCCGGCCGCCCCTCCCCTTCTACCTCGGCGACAAGGTCAAGATCGCCGGCGCCGCCCTCTCCCCCGCCGGCGATTGGCTGCTGCTGGTGACGATCCCCAAGCCCAAGGAGGGCGAGGAGGCGGGGAAGACCGCGATGCCGAAGTACGTCACCGAGAGCGGCAACGTCGAGGTCGAGAACGTGCGCCCCAAGGTGGGAGCCCCGCAGGTGGCGCGCTCGCTGACCCTCCTCGATCTCCGCGCCCACCGGCGCTACGACCTCGACCTCGCCGCCCTGCCCGGCATCCTCGACGACCCGCTGAAGGAGATGCGCGCCAAGGCCGAGAAGGTCAAGGCCGAGGCGAAGAAGGCGCACGAGGCGAAGGAAGCGCGGGAGCGCGGCGAGCCGGCGGCCGCCGTCAAGGAGGAAGCCACCAAAACGGAGAAGACCGGGAAGGTCGAGGCGGCGAAGGAGAAAGAGAAGCCGGAGCCGCGCCCCTGCGACGTCACGGACCTGGAGTGGAGCCGCGACGCCCGGCAGGTGGCGGTGCAGCTCCGCGCCTTCGACAACAAGGACCGCTGGCTGGCGACGATCGACCTCGCCGGCCACCGGCTGGTCACCCGCGAGCGGCTCACCGATCCCGCCTGGGTCAACTGGGACCACAACGACTTCGGCTGGCTGGCCGACAACCGCACCCTCTGGTACCTCTCGGAGCGCAGCGGCTATTCCCACCTCTGGGCCGTCGACGTCGCCGCGACCCCCATGGTGGCCGGCCGCCAGCTCACGAAGGGCGATTTCGAGGTTTCCGCGCCGGTGCCGAGCCGCGACGGGAAGTCCATCTACTACCTGGCGAACGCCGGGCATCCCGGCATCTACGAGGTCTGGCGCCTCGAGGTGGCTACCGGCAGCGCCCAACAGCTCACCCGCTTGGGCGGCCTCAACACCTTCCAGCTGTCGCCGGACGAGCGCAGCCTCCTCCTCGACCACTCCTCCCTCGCCCACCCCGACGAGCTATACGTGCAGGACCTGGACGGAGTTGAGGCTTCGGCGCGGCAGGTGACGCGCACGGTGACCGACGTCTTCCTGGCCGTCGACTGGACGGTGCCCGAGATCGTCGCCATCCCGTCGACCCACGTGTCCCGCCCCATCTACTCGCGGCTCTACACACCGAAGGACTTCGACCCCGCCCGTCGCTACCCGGCGGTGGTCTTCGTGCACGGCGCCGGCTACCTGCAGGACGCCCATCAAGGCTGGTCCTACTACTGGCACGAGTTCCTCTTCCACACCCTCCTCAACCGGCACGGCTACGTCGTCCTCGACATGGACTACCGCGCCTCCGCCGGCTACGGGCGCGACTGGCGCACGGCCATCTACCGCCAGATGGGCCACCCGGAGCTCGAGGACCTGGAGGACGGCGTCGCCTGGCTGGCGGCGCACGCCAAAGTCGACGCCAAGCGCGTCGGCGTCTATGGCGGCTCCTACGGCGGCTTCATGACCTACATGGCGCTCTTCCGCGCCCCCGACCTCTTCGCCGCCGGCGCCGCCCTGCGGCCGGTCAGCGACTGGGCGCACTACAACGAGGACTACACGGGGGCCATCCTCAACACCCCGGAGCTCGACCCCGAGGCCTACGCCGCCAGCTCGCCCATCGAGCTCGCGGCCGGCCTGACCAAGCCGCTCCTGATCTGCGACGGCGTGCAGGACGACAACGTGTTCTTCCAGGACAACGTGCGCATGGTCCAGCGCCTGATCGAGCTCAAGAAGGAGAACTTCGAGATCGCCTTCTACCCCCTGGAGAGCCACGCCTTCAAGCAGCCGACGAGCTGGCTCGACGAGTACCGGCGGATCTTCAAGCTCTTCGAGGCCCACCTCAAGGGCTAAGACAGGTGTACGAACCGCGCCACCGATGGCACGCCCTTCGAATCGACGATGAAGAGCAGGTAGTAGCCGGGCGGGGCGAGGTTGCCGTCCGCCGGCGCCTTCACGTGCAAGACGCCGGGCCCGGAAGTGAAGGACAGGCCCACGAGGCGCTGGTCCATGTCGAAGGCATGGGTCACCGCGCCGGCGCGGATGACGACGACGGTCTTGATGTCCTTCGCCTGCGGCGTGTGGACCTGCAGGGTGGCGCCGAAGGAGACGGCGGCCGCGCTCAAGCTCTTGATGACGGGCCGCTTCGCCAGGGTGCCGTCGGGATTGAACAGGTAAGACGGCGAGTAGATCTCGATCTCCGGCTGGTAAACCTTGCGCACCGGGTTGCCGCCCAGCGACACCACCGTGGCGTCCGGCAGGAGCAGGGTGTTCGAGTGATAGAGGCGCGGGAACTCCATGACGCTGGCGGAGCTGAAGCTGTTGCTGTCCGGGTCGTAGAGCTGGGCTTCCTTGACCGCGGTGGCGTTGTCCTCGTCGTTCTCCGAGCCGCCGGAGACCAGGACCTTGCCGTTGGGCAGGAGGGTGGCGTTGAGCTGGATGCGCCCCTTGACCATCGGCGGCCCCAGCACCCAGGCCGGCGAGGGAACGGAGAGGTCGATCAGCTCGGTGGTGTTGGTGGCCGGGTTGGCGCCGCCCAGGATCATCACCTTCGGCTTCCAGCCGTTGGCGGGCGTGAGAGGCAGCAGCACCGAGGTGCCATAGTCCCGGTTGCCGGCGAAAATGGTGTTGGCGACGAAAGTGAAGGTGTGGGCGACCGGATCGTACATCTGCGAGTCGCGGTTGGCGCCCGACTCGAAGACCTTGCCGTTCGGCAGCACGTGCTCGCGGGGGTAGAGGGGCACGCCGGGGAAGGCGCTGCCGGCGGCGGTCCACGAGGCGCCGTTGCCGATCTGCACCGAGCCGTTGATCGCTCCCGTGGTCTCGTTGAGGCCGGAATAGACGAGGACCGATCCCTTGCCCAGCACGGTACCGGTGGGATACCAGCGCCCGCCGCTCATGTTCTTCCCGTTGACGAACTTCTCGCTCACCGGATCGAAGATGGCGGTCTTGGGCTCGCCCAGGAACGGGCGGGTCGGGGTGTCGTAGGCGAGGGTGCCGCCCAAGACGAGCGGCCTGCCGTCCGGTCGGACCACCATGCCGTTGCAGAACATGTCCCAGGCGATCTTGAAGGTCTTGATCGTCGCAGTCTTGGGGACCCACACCGCAGCCTGCAGGTTCTTGTTGTCGGGGTCGTTGCCGGAGCCCGAGATGATGAGCACCTTGCCGGTGTGCATCAGGGCCACGTGCACGGGGTTGAGCGGCATATCGAACGGCAGCGTGTCCCAGCGGCCGTTCAGGGTGGGGTTCGCCTCCACCATGGCCTTGAGCTTGGTCTTCTCGTGCATCTCCGACGGCTCGATGAACGGCGCCGTCGGCGCCGGCGGCGCCTGGGCCCGCACGGCCGGCTGCAGGAACGCGACGAGGACGAGCGCCCAAGATCCACGGCGTAAGGTGTTCCGCAGACGACGAGAAGAGAACGCGTTCATGGCGAAGCCTCCTGTCCCAGCCCTTCGTTTCGCGATCTAAAGCAGATGAGCGAATTGTAGCATGGTAGTACGGGGACGGAAACACGGCTCTCCTCCTGGCAGGAGAATTGAATCGCCGTATCTATGGAACAGGACGACCTGACACCCCGGAGAGAGGAGAGAGCATGCCCGAGATCGACGCCTATCCACCCGGAACCTTCTGCTGGGCCGAGCTCGCGACCACCGACGCCGCCGGCGCCAAGCGCTTCTACTCGGACCTCTTCGGTTGGGAGCCGACCGACAACCCGATGGGCCCCGACATGTACTACACCATGCTGCGGAAGGGTGGCCGCGACGTCGGCGCGCTCTACGCCATGGACCAGAAGAGCGAGAGCCGGCCGCGCTGGCTCTCCTACGTCTCGGTGGCGAACGCCGACGAGAGCGCCGCGCGCGCCGCCCAGCTCGGCGGGAAGGTGCCGCTAGAGCCGTTCGACGTCATGGACTTCGGGCGGATGGCGAGGATCGAGGACCCGACGGGGGCGGTCTTCGCGCTCTGGCAGCCCCGCAAGCACCTCGGCGCGACCCTGGTCAACGAGCCGGGTGCGCCGACCTGGAACGAGCTGGCGACGGAGGACGTGCCGGCGGCCAGGGCCTTCTATACCGGCCTCTTCGGCTGGACGGCTCGGGTGACGCAGGAGGAGCCGACGGAGTACACGAGCTTCTTCAACGGCGAGAGGCCGGCCGGCGGCCTCTACACTCCCCCGCCGGGATGGAGCGAGACGCCCACCTGGACGGTCTACTTCGGAGTCGCCGACTGCGACGCCACCGCCGCCAAAGCCGAAAACCTCGGAGGGCGGCTCTTCAAGCCGCCGACCGACATCCCCGGCATCGGCCGCTTCGCCATGCTGGCGGATCCCCAGGGCGCCGGCTTCGCCATCGTCCGGCTGGCGTCACCGGCAGGCTGAGACTGAAAGGCGGTGCGGATCTGGAAGCGGCTGGCGCCTGGAAGGTAGGATGGCAGACGTGGCAGCACCGGACGAAGCGGCTCCCGCCATCGCCTGCACTCTCGACGCCACGAGCCTGGAGCAGCGCAAGGGACTGCTCTGGGAGATCCTCGGCAAGGCGGCCGAGCGCGTCGAGCTGGCCGACGGCTATCGGTTCTCGTTCGCTGGCGACGCCGTCACTCTGGACGAGCTGACGCACGTGGTCGGGCTCGAACGGAAGTGCTGCCCGTTCCTCCGCTTCGTACTGACGATCGAGCCAGCGGGCGGACCTCTGCGCCTGCAGCTCAGCGGCGCCGAGGGGACAAAGGACTTCCTCGCCTCCCTCCTCGCCGGTTAGCGCCCGCAATGCAAATCGCCAGGTCACTCTTCTTCTTCATCGTAGCGGGCCTCTGCGAGATCGGCGGCGGCTATCTCGTCTGGCTCTGGCTCCGGCAAGGGAAGGGCCCCTGGTACGCCCTCCCCGGAGGCCTCCTGCTCATCCTCTACGGCGTCGTCGCCACGCTCCAGCCGGCAAACTTCGGGAGGGTGTACGCCGCCTACGGCGGTGTCTTCATCGTCCTCTCGATCCTCTGGGGATGGCAGGTCGACAAGGTCCGCCCGGACAGGTTTGACCTGCTGGGCGGCGCCATCTGCCTCGTCGGCATGGCGGTGATCATGTATTGGCCTCGGCGGTAAGGTGCACAGTTCCCTTCGAAGTTGCCGGCAGGTTATCCCAGCGGTAACAACCGGCACCGCCTCGATTGTCGTTTCTGTGTCGCCGATGCGACGCCAGCACCGCCAACGCGGGAGCACAACCGCTCACTCCATTCGCGAAGCCCAATCCAACCCTATGTCACCACCGTACTCAACAAGTTTTCGTCGCCGAAAGCGCATTAACGTAGGTGATTTGACTAACCTTCCGACTATCAGACCTGAACCGGCCTTGAAACCAGCCGTCAGCTGAACTAACGTCCTATCAACTGCTCCAAATGCCCCCGCCACGTGATCTATATCAAAATGACTACTTAATTTCATCAGAATAAGATTGTCACATTGGCTGATGACGTTTGAGTGAAGCTTCTGCGGTCTCTGCGACGCCAGAATGAGCCATAGACCATACTTCCTTCCCTCGGCGGCAATCTTCATCATCATTGCCGCAACAGGACCACTGCCGTCAAGTGCCGGCACGAAATTATGCGCCTCATCGACAATGATGATTGTCGGGCACCGATCGTCGCGACGCTCCCAAAGTCGCGAAATAGCATCGGCCACAATGCCATCCCAAAGGACGCCCTCAAGATAATTCAGGTTAAGCAACACTCCCCGCGAATGCCGTCGAAAGAGGCGCGACACGGCCGACCGATATTTCATAGGCTGACGACTCTGAGCGAGCACCACACTCTTGCCTGCCTCAAGTTCTCGAAGCCCTGCGAAATCTCCGTTTGGATCGATGATAACCAAACGCGCTGATGTTTTCTGCAACAACTCCTCAATGATAACGCCTAGAGCGTAGGACTTGCCAGCACCAGACTGCGCTAGTAGCGCAGTATGCCGGTTAAATCCACAGGCGTTGAAAACAACCGGAATTCGTTCATCAGTCAGAAGTACGCCAACCTCGAGAGGCGTGGGTATAACTACTTTTTTTGATGCAGGGTCGGTGATCCTCGTCACTGTTCCGTAATACTCGGTGCCCGCTGGAAGTGAAATCGGCTCTACGTCACCGAAGAACATCGGCACAGAAGTCACCTCGCGAATTACTCCCTCACCGGAAATTGCAGCAAGAATTTGTATCGTCCCGAAAATACTTTGCGTATTGAGGCCATCCTTTGCCGTGGCAGATTCTACCAAAGCCAATAGTTTAACTGGGCCAAGGCCACTTTCCGGACTAACGACAATCGTCTCACCAGTACGTAGGCCGAGTTCTGCAGGCGCAACAAAGGTGCTACGAGCCTGAATCGAACCGTCCACGCGCATCAAATCTGAGCGGGTATTCGGTGCCTTTGCCATCTAATCACCACCTTGGTCCAAGTAGTTTTTCGACCTCGTTCGCTATAAAGGCTGAGCGCTCCGCATCATACCCAGACGGCACTGGCGTGGCGCGTCGTTCAACGCCTTCCTTGAGCTTCGCTGCATGAATCGCTGAGATTGCAGGGCTCTCGCGCGGGTAAAGAGCCAGGTAAAGGCCGGCGCCATACTTCCGTACTGCGTGAGAAATCTCCACCCGGTCCTGCTCCCACAGACGACGATGGAAATCTAGAACCTTCTCAAGCGGTACCACCTCCCGCGCTGAGCGGGCGATGCAGACTTCGTCGTAATAAAGTTGGCCGAAGAGGCTTGAGTGATATCCCCTACCAATAGGAGTAACCGCAATCCTCGACCGGAGGCCCAGGGATGAAATTTGATGCCCGTCTTGACTCCAAAGTAAGGGCCGCGAGCGGAGAAGTAGGTCGTTGATTGCCTTCAAGATCATCTGATTTGTATATCCAAAGCGACCAACGGTGTTGGCTAGATCTTCGATGCTAGTTGCTCCACTACAGGTTCTAATAAGGAAGTCCAGAATGCGCGGTTTGACGAGCCTGTACTCTTGCCGCATATCGTTGCCAAGTGCGTATATATTCTCCAAGTTTGCATATAATAAGCTCTCCCCGTCGCCAAAGAAAAATGCCCTCGCAATCTCACTTGCCTTCATCGGTTCTAGTGGCGCAGAGTGTTGAGAGAGAGGGGGTAGGAGCTTGGACTGCGAAAAGTTCAAGAAATTCCGGATTGCAAAGCGAACGCTAAGGCCGGATGTTGCATCGTACATATCGCCCCAAAGACTTCCCGGCGTCGTGAGAGTTGTTATCAGAGATCGTAAGTATTCAGGCGCATAAACTGGACAGAACCTGTCCTTTTCAAGATCCAGAATGCGAGCCTGCATCACCTCGAGAACGCTGGGCGCATAGTGGTTTTCGGTCCGCACTAACATATGGGCGTGGACCGACCTTTCCCAGGTAAGCGGTCGAATGGAAATCAGAGTTCGTGCACCCAGGATGTCGGATAAGAGAATGACGAAATCTACTAGCTCACGTTGTACTTCCGGCTCCAGTTGATCGACATTATCCAAGATAATGTAGCGACAGGTACACTTGAAATTGGCTAGTACACTAACACCATAAATGAGCTGAAAAACCCTGTACCAAACAAGGTCGCGGCCGGGTATACTGTTCATGAGGGCCGAACGCTGTCGCTCTAATGACTGCGCGATATCGGCTAGGGACCAACTACTGTAGGCAGTTCCAGTTGCCAGCGCCCTGATCTGGTGCTCGGCTTCATTAAGCCATCGATGCAGTACCGTGGAGCGATCGCGGATGCCGGCGTGACCAAGCGCCCAGGCCCAAAAGGCTGCTTCATTCTCAAATGAAAAGCTCGCTCCAATAAGTTCCTCGAAGCGAGATGCGGCCATGTTCCAGAAATCTGCAAGCTGCGATTTTACTCGCTCTCTATGAGGCACGAGACGCCCTGGTTCGGCGAAGATATTGCCGGTATTTAGGTTTATGATTATCGGAGGATGATTGCACTGATCAACGCCTTCTACCGACCGAGAACATGTCCGAGGTTGGGTCATTAGGTGACTTATCATTCTTTGAACTGTCGTCGATTTGCCGGTACCTATACCGCCGATGAGCACCAGGACATCCAACCCTGCCTTTGCCCTCCCGGCCGGGTTGTGGAGGAGAAACTCTAGGAGAACTTGCTCGTATTCGCCCGGATCACACGCCTGTATTTGGCCGTTCTCCCATTCGTAAGTGCGCGTTCCCGGACAGTAGCCGTCTTGGGACGAGACTTCTCCTCCGAGATGATGCGCAAGAAGTTCCGTATGTTTCCACAGGTAATCCTCTGTCACAGAAGCCTTCCTCCTATGTGCTAGCCACTGGCACGATGTGTACGTGCATGAGGTTTGGTGAAAAGCGGACTGGTAACTGGAATCTATCAGCGATTTTCTGGTGTGCGTTGTTTGTGATATTAGTATGTGAAGACTATTACACTTATAGCAGGTGCGTGAGCTCGTGGCAACCGATGAAGAGAAATATGCGCATGTGGCTCGGCGCGGTGGAACTCGCGGCGCGGGATGGGCAGGACTTCCCGCTCGCGGCCAAGCGGCGCGAGCGGGAGGTCCTGGAGGACTCAGGAGGGGTTATCCGCAGGCACAGCAGACGTACTTGGCGCAGTGGCCGACCTGCTTGCACTCATAGTTGCGACCTGCCGTGAAGCAGCCGTCTCCCACCACGGCTCCGGCGCACGTAGGAGCTCCCGCAATCCGGGCAGTCGCCGCAGGCCGTAGGGGCGATGATCGCGACGGCCGTGTCCTGCGGAGACTCCGCCAGCCAGGCGGGTAACTTGGGCTCATTGGCCGCGCCCGTCGGCCGGCACATTCCGCCGGCCGACACCGGGGTCACGGCGGCCTGAACCGCCCCGGCGAGCCCGAGAGCCAGCAGGAGACCGAACACCAACGAAGTCACCACTCTGCGCATCACATCCCTCCTCGTGAAGTTGGAGCGCCCCGCGCTCTCGCGCGGCCCGCGCTGTTGGGTTCTGTACTGCGTACTACCAGAAAGTGCCCCGCGGCGTCCTCCACGGGACACGGCCGCAGGAAAGTGGCCGCCGCGGGAACCCCCCGCGACTTTCCCGACTCTGGCCGATCCGGTCGTCGCCGGGCGCCAAAATCCCCTCGAGATCGCCTAAAAACCGGCCCGATGGCTCCCGATCAAAAAATTGCTACTCCAGCCCGATTGTTCGGCTTCCAGGAGCGCTGGATCGATCCCCGAGGCTTTGGAAAGCTGCCGGACCGGCTGGAACGGCAAAAACCGGGGCGGATCGGCAGGAATCCGCCTGGAGCCGCTATCCGTGGATCGGGAGCGCTATCCAGGGCTCGGCGGCGCGATACGGAGTTCGGTATCGCTATTCGTCGCCTCGCAGCGCTACCAGTGGATCGGTGTCGGTAATTGTCGCCTGCGTTCGCTTTCCGGGGGTGAGGATCGCTATTCGCAGCTCAGGACCGTTATCCATGGCCCGGGGACCGCTGGCCGCAGAACCTTCGCGCGAGAATCGGTGGCCAGCCTTATCGCGGCAAGGAGCGGCATCCTCGGCCTGGCAGGGGCGCCGGCGGGCAAAGGAGGCTCCATTCGGTGGAATGGAGGCGCGCTCCTGCTGATGGCGGGGATTCGGGGTCGTTCTTCGGCAGTTCGGCCCGTTGGCCGGGATTCCGGTTTGAATTTCCGACCTTCGGGCGAGAATTTGGTAGCGCGAGACCGTCGGCGCCGCCGTCTCGCAATCGGCACGGCGGCGGCGATGAGCGCCTCGTTCGACCTCAGCCTCCCGATCTCTCCCCTTCTCCATCGAACGGCGCCTGGACGGCGGTGCGGAGCGGGGGCGCGGGGCGCCATCCGGAGACGACGGCGAGGGGCAGATCCTCGAGGGCGTTCACCCCGTCGTTCGGGGGGACGGCGACGGCGGCGGCGAGGGCGCCGTGGCTCTCCAGGAACTCGCCGAGCTGCAGCGACCAGTCGTCGAGATAGGGCTTGTCGTGCCAGCCGTCCGGCGAGAGGGGCGCCGGCGGCCGGGCCGGCGCCGGCTCTCCCGGTCTGGGCCAGCGGGCGTCGCCGACCAGCCAGACGCGATGGCCGGAGCGGAGGGTCGCCGCGACGGTCTGCAGCAGATCGTCCAGCGGATGCCGGTCCGCCAGGCGGACCTTGAGCAGGTCGTAACGGTGGATGCGGTGGTCCGGGATCTCGGGCAGCGTCAGCCAGCGGGCCTGGCCGTCGTAGTAGCGATTGAAGCTGACGCCGTAGTACCAGGGCTCGACCACCACCAGGTCCTCCCGCGCCGCCGATTTCGCCACCTCGTGCGCCACCAGGTCGGCATTGGTCTGCCGGAGGGTCAGGCTCTGCGCCAGCGGCGCCACCTGCGCCGCCGCCAGGAGAGCGGCGGCGGCCAGCCGCACGCTGGCGAGCCGCCGGCCGCCGCGTCCACCCGCGAGCAGAAGGGCGCCGAAGAGAGTGTCGAGGGCGCTGGCGAGGAGGGCCGCCAGCGGCAGGAAGTACCAGGGTCGCGGCGTGTAGCCGAGCTGCTTCGAGAACAGGACGCCGACGGCGAGCGCGCCAACGATTGTCAGGCCGGCGAAGGTCGCGACGTCGGCGCCGGGCTCCGCGGCGGCCCGCCTCCTCCTCACCTCGCGGACGACGGCGGTCAATCCCACGGCCACGAGGAGCAGCCAGACGAAGGCGACCGGCCGCGGCCCGAGGGTGGCGGCCAGCGTGCGGACGATCTGGCTCCAGCCGATCGGGTAGACGACGATCATGCTCCACTGCCGCCGGGCCGCGGCGAGCTGCGGCGCGTAGGGCAGGAGCGACAAGGCAGCTGCGGCGCCGCAACCGGCGATCGCCGCCGCCAGAGCGAAGCGGCGCCGCGCCAGGGCCACCGCGGCGCCTGCAGCGCAGAGAGCGAGGACGAGCGCCGCGTTGCCGAGCACGACCTGCACGCTGGCGATTGCAGCCAGGGCCGCCAGCGCCACGATCGGCATCAGCGCCGGGACGATCCCTCCTTTCACTCCTGGGGACCGTGGCGGCTCGGCGAGGCATTTGGCCAGCAGCCCGTAGGTCAGCAGGACGAGCGCGCTGCCCAGGCCGTAGCCGCGCAGCGAGCCGGCGAGGATGAGGAAGGGCGCGTCGAGGCCGAGGAGGGCGAGCGACAGGAGCGGCACCGTGCGCGCCGTCGTGCGGGCGTTCCACCAGAGGACGCCGGCGAGCCCCAGGACGACCGCCAGCCCGAAGGCGCGGAGCGCCGCGTCGCCGCCGCCCGTGAGCTGCGAATAGGCGCGCACGAGGAGGGGGAAGAGCGGCGGGAAGGCCTCGTGCTGGAAAGAGGCGACCATCTCCCGCAGGGTCGGCAGGG
>DATNKQ010000246.1:0-14339 GCA_035603315.1 Thermoanaerobaculia bacterium | reverse complement strand
CCCGCCACCGGGGTGTAGACCTCGGCCACCGCCTTGACCGATTCGATCGTCCCCAGCTCGTCGCCGGTGTTGAACATCTGGCCGACCTCCGGCAGCTCGACGAACACCACCTCGCCAAGCTCCTGCTGCGCGAACTGGGTGATTCCCAGCACGCAGGTGTCGCCGTCGACCCGGATCCACTCGTGCTCCCTGGAATAGAGATAGTCAGTCGGATACATCTCTCGCTCATCCTCCTCGTCTGGCCCTGCCATCCGCTCCGACAGCCGATTCGCCAAGATATACCATCCAACGTCCTCTCCCGCCCTCACTTCGCCGCGCGCGGCCGGCGGTAGAACGGCAGCGGGACGACCTTCGCCGCCACCGGCTTGCCGCGCACGTCGAGCGACAGCGCCGTCCCCGGGGCGGCGAGGGCCGCCGGCACGTAGGCCATCCCCAACGCCTTCTCGAAGGTGGGGCTCCAGGTGCCGCTGGTGACCGCTCCCACCCGCGCGCCGTCCACCTGAACGTCGTGCCCCTGGCGGGCGATTCCCCGGCCTTCGACCTCGAAGCCCACGAGTTGGCGATCGAGGCCGCGGGAGCTCTGGAGCGCCAGGGCGTCGCGGCCCAGGAAGTCCCCCTTGTCGAGCTTCACCACCCAGGAGAGGCCGGCCTCGAGGGGGGTCGTCGTCTCGTCGATCTCGTGCCCGTAGAGGGCCATGGCGGCCTCGAGCCGCAGGGTGTCCCGCGCTCCCAGGCCGGCGGGCGTGAGGCCGGCGGCGGCCCCCGCCGCCAACAAGCGGCGCCAGACCCGCGGCGCCTCCGCCGGCGGCAGGTAGAGCTCGAAGCCGTCCTCGCCGGTGTAGCCGGTCCGCGAGACCAGGGTCGGCACGCCGTCGACCGCGGCCTCCGCGAAGCCGTAGTAGCGCAGGCCGGAGACGTCGGCGGAGACGAGCGGCGCCAGGATCTCGAGCGCCCGCGGGCCCTGGAGGGCCAGGAGGGCGTAATCGTCGCTGGCGTTCTCGACCTCGGCGCCGTCCCTTTCATTTTCATTGCGCTCGGCGATCCACTCGAAGTCGCGGTCGGAGTTGCTGGCGTTGACGACGACCAGGAAGTCCTCGCCGCCGAGGCGGTAGATCAGGAGGTCGTCGACGTAGGTCCCGCGCTCGGTCAGGAGGCCGCTGTAGTGGGCGCGGCCGGGGGCGAGCTTGGCGACATCGTTGGGGGTCAGACGCTGGAGGAGCGCCTCGGCCCGCGGGCCGCGCAGCCGGATCTCGCCCATGTGCGAGACGTCGAAGAGGCCGGCCGCGGTGCGCACCGCGCGGTGCTCCTCGATCACCCCCGCGTACTGCACCGGCATCTCCCAGCCGGCGAAGTCGACCATCCGGCCGCCCGCTTCGAGATGACACTCGTAGAGGGGGGTCCGCTTGAGGGTCTCGGGCATTCGGGGGGGCGCCTCCATGCCGGACGGGGTCCGGATCGCCGCAGAACGGTATCACAGGGGTCCCGGCCGTCACATCGACGTCAGACCGCGGTCAAGCCCCCGCTTTTGCAACCGGCGCTGGAAAAAGATATGTCTAGAGACGGAGGAAAGCGCATGAAGCTCCTGGTCATCCGCCACGCCATCGCCGAGGAGCGCGAGGATTTCGCCCGCACCGGCAAAGACGACCGCCTGCGGCCGCTGACCGACGACGGCCGGAAAAAGATGAAGCTGGCGGCCAGGGGCCTCAAGCATCAGGTGCCCGAGATCGACCTGCTGGCGACCAGCCCGCTCACCCGCGCCGCCCAGACGGGCGCCGTCCTCGACACCGTCTACGGCGGCTTGAGCGAGGTGGAGATCGACGAGCTGTCGCCGGAGACCGCCCCCATGGACTTCCTGCGCTGGCTGCGCAAGCAGAAATCGGAGACGATCGCCGTCGTCGGCCACGAGCCGAGCATCAGCCTCATCCTCTCCTGGCTGCTGACCGGCAGCGAGCGGCGCCTCTTCTCGTTTCGCAAGGGCGGCGCCTGCTTGATCGAGTTCGCCGGCGAGGTCGGCGCCGGCACCGCGACGCTCCTCTGGGCGCTGACGCCAGCGCAGCTGCGGGGCCTCGCCGAATAGGCCGTGACCACCTCTGACGCCGCAGCCGCGACCGCCCCGCCCGCCGAGCCCGCCGGCACGGATCTCCTGAGCCGAGCGCCGGCGGAAGGTGCGCGCCTCCTCGCCCTCTCCTTCCTCGACCAGGCCGCCGCGGCCCGGCCGCGGCTCGACGACCCCGACGACGCCGAGGCGCTGCACGATTTCCGGGTGGCCCTGAGGCGCCTGCGGAGCTGCCTGAAGGCCTACCGCGCCCACCTCGAGGATAGCGTCCCGCGCAAGCTGGCGAAGAAGCTCCGCCGGCTCGCCGACGCGACCGGCTCCGGCCGCGACGCCGAGGTGCAGATCGAGTGGCTGCGCCAGCGGGCGTCCCACCTCTCCGCCTACCATCGCGCCGGCCTCGCCTGGCTCCTGGACCGCCTGGAGGCGAGGAAGCGCGAGGCCTACGACGCCATCCGCGCCGAGGTGGCGGAGGAGTTCGCCGAGGTCGAGCGGGAGCTCCGCCGGCGCCTCTCCGTCTACCGCGCCGAGGTGCGCCTGGACGGGGCGGAGAAGCGGGAGACCCTGGGAGGGACGACGGCCGCCATCCTCCGCGAGATGGGCGGCGAGCTGGCAGCCCATCTGGCGCGCCTCGACGGCGCCGGCGACGAGCGCGAGGTCCATCGGGCGCGCATCCGCGCCAAGCGCCTGCGCTACCTGGTGGAGCCGCTGGCGGACGAGGTCGCCGACGCCCGGCCTCTCGTCAAGCGCATCAAGAACCTGCAGGACCTCCTGGGGGAGCTCCACGACGCCCACGTCCTCGAGCACGAGCTCGCACGGGCCGTCGAGGCCGCCGCCGCCGAGCGGGCGGCGAAGCTCTTCGCCGTCAGCCTGGACGCCGTGCGGGACGAAAAGCTGCTGCGGGCCGAGCGCCGGCGCGCCCGCGAATCCGGCCTCCTCGCCCTCGCCCGCCAGAACCGAGATCGCCGCGACCGGCTCTACGAGACCCTGGCGGAGGAGTGGCTCGACGGCCGGGGGGGCGACCTCCTGCGCGAGGTCGAACGCCTGGAAACGGCGCTGGCGCCGCCGGCGCCATGACCCCGGAAAGCTTCCCGGGGACCTCCCGGCCGGCCCTGCGGGCGGTCCTCCTGGGCGCCAGCAACCTCGCCATCGCCCTGCCCGCGATCATCGAGCGGCTGCGGCGGGCGGCGGATGGACCGGTCGAGGTGCTGGCGGCCTGCGGGCACGGGCGGTCGTACGGGGAGTGGAGCCGCTATCTCTGGTTCCGCGAGCTGCCAGGGATCGCCGGCTGCGGCCTCTGGGGCGACCTCGCCGCTCGCCCGCCCCTCCCCACCGTCGCTCTGCTGACCGACATCGGCAACGACCTCGCGTACGGCGAGCCGGCGGCGAGGATCGCCAGCTGGATCGGCGCTTGCCTCGAGCTCCTCTCCGCCGCGCGGGCGGAAACGGTCCTGACTCTCCTCCCCACCGCCCGCCTGCTTGCCCTCCCGGCATGGCAGTTTCACCTCGCCCGCACCGTCTTCTTCCCCGGCCGCCAGGCCGAGCGACGCGATGTGTTCGACCGCCTCCGCCAGCTCGATCCCCGGCTCCGCCGCCTGGGGGAGCAAGCCGGAGCCCACCTGGTCGAGCCGGACTCCGCCTGGTACGGGATCGATCCCATCCACTTCCGCCGCCGGAAGGCGCGCGAGGCCTGGGACCGCATCCTCGCTCCCTGGCCGCTCGACTGCCGGGGCCTGAACGGCGAGCGCTTCCGCCGGCTGGTGAGGCGACCTCCGGGCCGCCCCGAGGAGCTCCGCCTCGCCGGCCTGACCCGCCGCCACGAGCAGCCCTCCGGCCACTTCGCCGACGGCACGACGATCGCCCTGTATTGATGGCCTGCGCGCCCGGCACAGGTCCGGGCGCTACCCTGATCTGGCGAAACTGCTAAGATCTCGAAGGCCTGAGAAGGCCCAACCCAGGAGGAAATCCGATGACCCGTACGAAAGTCGCGCTTCTCTCCGTCGCCCTTTTCCTTGCCATCTCGGCGGCCGCTATCGCGGCTCCCGCCACCGCAGCACCGGCGATGGCGGCCCCATCCGCCAGCGACGCTGCCTTCCTGGCATCGCTCCAGGGCGCTGCACCGCAGGCGCCGGCGGCCCCCGAGGGGACCGTCCTGCCGGTCTCGCCGATGAGCTGCCCTCCGGGGTTCTGCGCCGAGCTGCGCCGGGAGTGCCAGGCCGAATGCGCCCCTTGCATCGGCGTCTCCATCTGCATTATCTCGATCTGCGACGGCACCTGCGGCTGCCAGTGCAAGGGCGCTGACCGAGCACGCCATGGCCGCTTGTGGCCCGCGCGCCCGGCACAGGTCCGGGCGCTACTCCGGTAGCCAAAAGGGGAGTAGCGCCCCTACCTGTGGGGGGCGCGTTCCAAGCAGGCCGCGGCCCCCCTCAACGGCCGGCGCGCTCGAGGGCTCTCTGCTGGAGGATCTCCTGGCTGCTCTGCGGCTCTTCACCGGGGACGGGGGCGCGCTGGACGTAGCTGCCGTCGGAGCGCAGGTCCCAGGCCTTAACGTTGTCGACCAGCTGGAGGTCGAGGATGGCCTTGAGCTCCTCGCGCAGGCGCGGCTCCTCGACCGGCGTGATGGCCTCCACCCGGTAGTCGAGGTTGCGTGACATCCAGTCGGCGGAGCCGAAGAAGTACTCGGGGCGGCCGGCATTGGCGAAGTAGAAGATCCGCGCGTGCTCCAGGAAGCGCCCGACGATCGAGATCACGCGGATGGTCTCGCTCCTTCCCGGCAGGCCGGGCCGCAGCCGGCAGATGCCGCGGACGATGAGGTCCATCTCCACCCCCGCGGCCGAGGCTTCGTAGAGCGCCTCGATGATCTGCGGGTCCTCGAGCGAGTTCATCTTGGCGAGGATGTGGCCGCCGCGCCCTGCCTGTGCGTGCTCGACCTCGCGGGCGATGAGCTCCAGGAAGCGCTGCCGCATGTTGATCGGCGCCACCAGCAGTTTCTTGAACTTCGGCCGGTGGACGTAGCCGGTCAATAGATTGAAGAGCTGGGCGACGTCCTCGCCGAGCTCGGGCTGGCAGGTGAGGAGCCCGAGATCGGTGTAGAGCTTCGCGGTCTCGGCGTTGTAGTTACCGGTCGCGATGTGGGTGTAGCAACGAAGCCCTTCCTTCTCCTGCCGCACCACGAGGGCGATCTTGGCGTGCGTTTTCAGGCCGACGACGCCGTAGGCGACGTGGGCTCCCACGTTCTCCAGCCGCTCCGCCCATTCGATGTTGGCCGCCTCGTCGAAGCGCGCCTTGATTTCGACCGTCACCGCCACCTGCTTGCGGGTCTCCGCCGCGCGGATGAGCGCCCGCATGATCGGCGAGTCGGCCGAGGTGCGGTAGAGGGTCTGCTTGATGCCGAGCACGTTGGCGTCGTCGGCCGCCGTCTCGATGAGGCGCTGGACGCTGGTCGCGAAGGAGTCGTAGGGGTGGTGGACCAGGAGGTCGCCCGCCGCGATGACGCTGAAGACGTCGACCTCGTCCAAGTCGGCGGCGTGGAGCCGGGGGTGGGTCACCGGCGTCCAGGGGCGGTATTTGAGCGAGGGGAGCGGCGCCGAGCCGAGCTGCAGCAGGTCGCGGAGTCCGAGGGGCCCCTGCGTCTCGAAGAGCTCTTCCGGACGGACCTCGAGCTGCTCGCAGAGGAGGTCGCGCATCCACTGCGGCATCCCGGCAGCGACCTCCAGCCGCACGACGGTGGCGAAGCGGCGCTCGCGCAGCTCCTCCTGGATCGCCTCCAGGAGGTCCTCGGCCTCCTCCTCGTTGCGCTGGACGTCGCTGTTGCGGGTCACCCGGAAGGGGTGGGACTCGACGATCTCCATCCCCGGGAAGAGCCGCTCCAGGTTGTGGGAGATGACCTCCTCGAGCGGCACGAAGCGCAGCGTCCCCGCCACCTGCAGCCAGCGCGGCAGGGTGGCCGGGGCCTTGACGCGGGCGAAACGCACCTCGTCCTCCCCCGGCGCCCGCACGGCGACGGCGAGCGACAGGCTCAGGTTCGAGATGAAGGGGAAGGGGTGCGCCGGGTCGACCGCCAGCGGGGTGAGGATGGGGAAAAGCTTCTTCTCGAAGTCGACGGAGAGGTGGCGGCGCTCGTGGCCCTTGAGGTCGTCCCAGGCCACGATCTCGAGGCCGTGCTGGCGGAGGGCCGGCAGCAGCTCCTCGTTGAACAGCCGCCGCTCGCGGGCGAGCATCGGCCGCACCGCGCGGTCGATCTCGGCGAGCTGCTGGCGGGGCGTGCGGTTGTCCGGCGACAGCTCGCGGACGTTGCTCGCCTGCTGCTGCATCAGACCGCCCACTCGCTTCATGAAGAACTCGTCCAGGTTGCTCTCGAAGATGGCAAGGAACTTGAGCCGCTCGAGGAGCGGCGTCGCCGCGTCCTCCGCCTCGTGCAGCACGCGGGCGTTGAACTGCAGCCAGGAGAGCTCGCGGTTGAGGAAGAGGGAGTCCGGCTCGCGGACGACCTCGACCGGCGCGACCTGAAAGGTTGGTTCCGGTTCGGACAAGGGTTCAGAGCCTCGCAGCACGGGGACTGGCGACCGGAGTGTCCCTGGAAGCGCGAATCATGTCACACCGCTTCGGGCGGCCGTGTGACGACTCTGTGACGACGAGATAACCCTCGTCGAATGTTACGTTTCCGCAACCCCAGCGTCACGTCGATCCCATCCGCGGCGGCTAGCCTGCGAGCCGTGATGCCGAAAATCGACCCGCAGACCTATCGTAGCTCACCTCCTCCCCGGAAGGAGCACACCGCCATGACCGCCAGGGCCGACCTGCACGTGCACAGCCGGCATTCGAACCGCCCCACCGAGTGGGCGCTGCGCCAGCTCGGAGCCCCCGAGAGCTTCACCGCGCCGTCGGAGATCTACCGGCTCTGCCGCCAGCGCGGCATGGACTTCGTCACCGTCAGCGACCACGATTCGGTGGCGGGCGGCCTGGAGATCGCCCATCTGCCGGGGACCTTCCTCTCCTCCGAAGTGACGGTCTCTTTCCCCGAGGACGGCTGCCAGTTCCACTGCCTGGTGACCGGAGTGACAGCGGCGCAGCACGCCGAGATCCAGCGCCTGCGCGGCAACGTCTACGAGCTGCGCGACTACCTCGCCCGCGAGGACGTCCTCTGCTCGGTCGCCCACCCGCTGGTGCGGGTCGACAGCCGGCTGACCCTCGCCCACCTGGAGAAGCTCCTCGTTCTCTTCGACCGCTTCGAGGGATTGAACGGCATCCACGACCGGCGGGCCAACGAGGTAGCGCGCCTGCTCCTCGGCCGCCTCACCCGCGAGGTGGTGGCGGACCTGGCCGACCGCCACCGCCTGACCCCCTGGGGAGCCACCCCGTGGATCAAGCGCCTGACCGGCGGCAGCGACGACCACGGCGGCTTCTACATCGCCACCACCTGGACGGCGACCCCGCCCGCCGCCACCGTCGCCGAGTACCTGGCGCACTTGAAGGCAGGCCGGCACGAGCCGGGCGGCGCCACCGGCTCGACGCTCCGCCTCACCCAGAGCCTCTACGCCATAGCCTACGAGTACTACCGCCGGCGCTTCCGGCCCTTCCTCGCCGACCGCCGCGACCCCTTCGCCCGCCTCCTGCAGTCGCTGGCCGAGGGACCGTCGGCGGAGCCGCCGCGGCGGCGCTTTGGCTTCCTGCCGTCGCGACGCCGGCCCGCGGCAGGTTCGGACCCCGCCCCCGACGCCGCCACCTTCGGCTTCGCCAGCGCCGCCAGCCGCGACGCCCTGCGCTCCCTGCTCGTCGAGCTCGTCGGGCGGGCGCGGCGCGGGCGCCTCGCCGAGAGCCTGGGAGCGGTCTCGAACCTGGCGCCGCTCGCCCTCACCCTCGCCCCCTACCTCGTCGCCACCCACGCCCAGCATCGCGACCGCGACCTCGTGGACGGGGCAGCGGAGCGCTTCCTCGGCGCCCGCACGGCCTGCACGCCGGGCGAGGCGACGGCTTGGTTCACCGACAACTTGAGCGCCGCCTCGTCCGGCGCCGTCTTCGGCGCCCTGCGCGGCGCCGGCCCGCTCACCGCCATCACCTGTGGTCTCGGCCCGCCGGCGGCCGCCGGCGGCCGCGATGGCCTCAACGGCCTCCGGGTACGCGCCTTCCGGCCGCTGGCCGAGATCCCGATTCCCGGGGAGCGGCGGCTGACCCTCGCCCTACCCCCGCTCCTGGAGATCCTCGAGCACTGCGAGCGGGAGCGCTATACCGCAGTGCTGGTCAGCACCCCGGGGCCGCTGGGCCTGCTCGGCCTGGCGGTGGGCCGGCTCCTGGGGCTCGAGGTCTGGGGGATCTGCGACCCCGCCTTCCCCGCCCGCGTCCGCCAGCTGACCGCCAGCGACTCGCTGGCGGCGTCCACCTGGGAGTACCTGCGCTGGCTCTTCGGCCGCATGGACGGCGTCCTCGTGGGCAGCCGCGCCGACCGCGAGCTGCTGCTGGCGCGCGGCTTCGAGCCGGCGAAGGTCGCCTTCGCTCCTGCCCTGGCCGCCGGGCTGCTGGAGGAAATGCCACTAGAATCGGTGGCGTGAAGGCACCGGCGCTCCGCGTGCAATCCCTCCTCGTCCCCGGCGGCGAGACCGCGGCCGAGATCGCTCCCTCCCGCGGGGAGCGGCCGGTGCCCGAGCGCCTCGCCGCCATCGACATCGGCTCGAACTCGATCCACATGATCGTCGTCGCGCCCGAGCCCAGCGGCGGCTACCGGGTGCTGGGACAGGAGCGCGAGATGGTGCGCCTGGGGCGCAGCGCCCTGGGCGGCGGCGCGCTCTCCGAGGCGGCCATGCGCGACGGCCTGGAGACGCTCCTCAAGATGACCCAGCTCGCCGGCCTCAAGGGGGCGCGGCGGGTGGTGGCAGTGGCGACCTCGGCGGTCCGCGAGGCGGAGAACGGCGAGGAGTTCCTCTCCCGCGTCAAGGCGCAGACCGGCATCGGCGTGCAGCGGCTCTCCGGCGAGGCCGAGGGGCTGCTGATCTACCGCGCCGTACGCGAGGTGGTCGACCTCGGGCAGGGTCCGGCCGCCGTCGTCGACGTCGGCGGCGGCAGCACCGAGTGGATCGCGACCGCGGGGGGCAGGGTCGAGCGGGTGGTCTCGCTCCGCCTGGGGTCGCTGCGCTGCGCCGGCGACCTCGAGGGCGACCCGCCGGGGCCACGGGAGATCGAGCGCCTTCGGCGCCGGATGCGGAAGGCGCTGGCGGGCGAGGTGACCACGCGGCCGGTCGCGCGGCTGGTTGCCACCTCCGGCACGGCGGTCTGCTGCGCCGACCTGGCCGACCTCTTCGCCGATCGCAACTGGAAGGGGGCGGGGAGCGCTCTTCGCGAGGTGCGGGCGAAAGAGCTCTCCCAGGTGGTGGCGCGCCTCTCCGGCCTCACCCGCCGCGAGATCGCCGGCCTGCCGCCGGTCGGCGGGCCGCGCTCGGAGTCGCTCCTGGCCGGCGCCGTGCTCCTGGACGAGCTCGTCCGCCATGCCGGCGTCGACCGCTTCCAGGTCTCGGACCGCGCCCTCCGCGAGGGGCTGGTGCTGGCCGCCCTGGGCCAGCCCGTGCCCATCGCCCGCGAGCCCGAGGACCTCCGCCGCCGGCAGGTCCTGCAGCTCGCCGAGCGCACCGAGAGCGTCTACCGCCACAGCCTGCAGTCGGCGCGGCTGGCGGTGCGCCTCTTCGACCTCACGGTGTCGGTGCACGGCCTGGGCGCGCGCGAGCGGGAGTGGCTGGAGTACGCGGCGCTCCTCCACGACATCGGCTACTCGATCCACTACCAGAGCCACCACAAGCACACCTACTACCTGATCGCCAACGCCACCCTGGACGCCTTCGACCAGCGCGAGATCGAGATCATCGCCCACGTCGCCCGCTACCACCGCGGAGCCCGGCCGGACGCCGCCAAGCAGCCGACGCTCGCCGCCCTGAAGCCCTGGCAGCAGCGGACGATCCAGAAGCTCTCGGCCCTCCTCCGCGTCGCCGACTCCCTCGACCGCACCCACGCCTCCCGCGTCGAGGAGGTGTTCTCGGCCATCCGCAAGCGGGCGGTCAAGCTCGAGGTGATGTCGCGCTACGAGGTGGACCTGGAGCTCGAGGCGGCCCGTGAGCAGGCCCCGTTTTTCGAGCAGGTCTTCGGCCGCAAGCTCGCCCTGCGGCAGGGGCTCGAGGTCGCCGCGAGCTGACCCGCAACCGCCCCACGGGGCGGCTAAACTCCGCCGCCACAAAGATTTAACATCCTTCTGACAGTCCCGTCACACCCCATCTGTGGAAATCTTCGGCCGGCCGGCGGCGGACGGCCTCGGCCTTGCCCGGCGCAAAATTGCAAACCACTCATAGGATTGATGTTATCTGCGGTTGCACAGACCTTTGTTCAAAGCGTGGAAAGCTCGCTGGAAACGGCCTCGAAGGTCCCTTCGGAGGTCGTTTTCCGCAGAGTTTTCCGCTTTCTCTGTGGAAAGCTCGTGCTAGCCTCTTCCCTCATGGCACGCGATCGCATCCTGCTCATCGAGGACGAGCCCGACATCGCCGAGGTGCTGCAGTACAACCTGGAGAAGGAGGGGTACCAGGTGGAGACCGCGCGCCGCGGCGACAGCGGCCTGGAGGCCGTCCGCCGCGAGCCCCCCGGCCTCATCCTCCTGGACCTCATGCTCCCCGGCATGGACGGGCTCGAGCTCACCCGGCTGCTCAAGCGCGAGACCGCGACGTCGCGCGTCCCCATCGTCATGCTCACCGCCAAGACCGAGGAGGTGGACCGCATCGTCGGCCTCGAGCTGGGCGCCGACGACTACATCAGCAAGCCGTTCAGCCCGCGCGAGGTGGTGCTGCGGGTGAAGGCGGTGCTGCGCCGCTTCTCGCCCGAGGAGGCGGCGGAGACCGACCTCTTGGAGGTGGGCGGCATCCAGCTCGACATCGCCGGCCACCAGCTGCGCATCGCCGGCCGTGAGATTCCCTTGACGGCGACCGAGTTCCGGCTCCTGCGCCTGCTCATGGAGCGGGCCGGCCGGGTGCAGACGCGCGGCCAGCTGCTGACCGACGTCTGGGGCTACGCCGAGGACATCGACAGCCGCACCGTCGACACCCACATCCGCCGGCTGCGGCGCAAGCTCGGGCCCGAGGCCGACCGCATCGAGACCGTCATCGGCGTCGGCTACCGCCTGAGGCCCTGAGCCTTTGCGCCTCCTCGGCTTCTCGCCGAAGCTGCGGCTGGCCACCCTGTGGCCCGCCCTCATCGCCCTGGTCACCGCCGGCGTCCTCCTCTGGGGTCTCCTGCCGGCAGTCTTCGAGCGCGGCTCCGCCGTCCAGCTCCTGGACACCCTGGAGATCCTGAGCCCGGTCGTCGCCGAGCGGCTGGATGCAGCCGAGGCTAGCGCGGCCGGCCCTGCCGGCGCGGCTGGCGATGCTCTCGCGGCCTGGGTGCGGGGCATCGCCCGTGACAGCCACCTCCGCATCACCCTCATCCGCAGCGACGGCAAGGTGATCGCCGACAGCGCCCGGACCCCCGAGCAGCTGGCGCAGATGGAGAACCACGCCGGCCGCCCCGAGGTGCGGGGGGCCATGGCCGCCGGCCAGGGCCAGGCGGTGCGCACGAGCGCCACCACCGGCGTCACCTACGTCTACGCCGCCCGCACCCTGACGGGCCGCGGCGGGCGCCTCTACGTGCTGCGCCTCGCCCAGCCGGTGTCTCAGCTCCAGGGCCTGCGCGGCCGCCTGGGCCTCGCCATGCTGCTCGCCGCCGCCGCCGCCGCGCTCGCCGTCCTCGCCCTCTCGTTGTGGATCGACGCCCGGCTCTTCCAGCCGCTCTCCCGGCTGGTGGTGGGCGCCGGCGAGCTGGCGAGCGGCCGCTACGACTACCGCCTGGCGATGCCCGACGAGGAGGAGCTCGCCGCCCTCGGGCTCGCCTTGAACCGGCTGGCGGCCACCGTCCAGGGCCAGGTCGCGGCGCTCGGCAACGAGCGCGACCACCTGCAGGCGATCCTCGCCGGCATGTCCGAAGGGGTGCTGGTAGTGGGGGGCGACGGGCGCGCCCTGCTCGCCAACCCCGCCTTCCGCCGCCTCTTCGACCTCGAGCGCGACCGCCAGGTGGCCGGCCGCCCGCTGCTCGAGATCGTCCGCCAGCCGGAGCTGGCGCGGCTGGTCGACGACACCCTGCGGCTGGGGCGGGCGGGCAGCGTGGAGATCGAGGTGCAGGCCCCCGAGCGGCGGAGCCTCCACCTGGCGAGCGCCGCCCTCGACGCGGTGGGCGAGGGGGACGCCCCGGGAGCGATGCGAGAGCGCCGGGCGCCGGCCGGCAGCGCGGTGGTTGTCGCCCGCGACACCACCGAGTTCACCCGCCTGATCGAGATGCGGCGCGACTTCGTCGCCAATGTCTCGCACGAGCTCAAGACCCCGCTTTCGGCCATCCGCGGTTACGCCGAGACCCTGCGCGACGGGGCGCTCGCCGAGCCGGCCACGGCGGGCCGCTTCACCGAGCGCATCCTCTTCCAGTGCCGGCGCCTGCAGGCGCTGCTGGACGACCTCCTCACCCTCTCCCGGCTGGAGAGCCTCGAGCATTCGCCCGAGCGCGAGCCGGTCGATCTCAACGACCTCGTGCAGCGCGCCGTCGAGCTGCTGGCGCCGGCCGCCGCCGAGAAGGGGGTCGAGGTCGAGCTGGCCGCCGGGGAGCGGCCGGTGCCGCCGCTGCCCGGCGACCCCGAGGGGCTCGAGCGGCTGGTCGTCAACCTGCTCGACAACGCCGTCAAGTACAACCACCCCGGAGGGAAGGTGTTCCTGCGCCTGGCGGAGCGCGACGGCGCCGCCGTCCTCGAGGTCGAGGACACCGGCATCGGCATCCCGCAGGAGGCCCTGCCCCGCATCTTCGAACGCTTCTACCGGGTCGACAAGGGGCGGGCCCGCGAGGAGGGGGGGACCGGCCTCGGGCTCGCCATCGTCAAGCACGTGGCGCAGATCCACGGCGGCCAGGTCGAGGTGGAGAGCGGGGGCCGCGGCTCGACTTTCCGGGTGCGTTTGCCCCTACCGCCAGGGCCGGCCGTGGCCGCCTAGGGCTCCGAGAGCGCCGCTACCGCCGGCCCTTCCGTCCCGACCTGACCGGGACGTTGCCGCCCTCCTTGCGGCCCAACCCTTCGCGCGGGACGTCGATGCCGAGGGCCGTGGCGAGGTCGATCTGGTGCTCCTGCTCCTGCTGCAGGATCTGCCGCAGGTCCTCGGCCAGCGCGTACTCCCCCAGCGCCTCCGCCTGCCGCACCCGTTCCCGGTAGTTGCGCACCGTCTCGTTCTCGTTCTCGAGGTCGAAGCGCAGCATCTCCTCGGCCTTCTCGGAGGTGCGCACCGGCTTGGGGACGACCGCCGGCTGGGCGCCCAGGTAGTCGATCTGCTTGGCGAGCAGGAGCGCGTGCTCCAGCTCCTGGCCGGCGTGCTTGACCAGCTCGTCGGCGATGTTCATGTACGCCGCGCCCTTCAGCGTCTGGCTGTAGACGACGTAGGCGATGATCGCCTGGTACTCGCGCGCCAGGTCCTCGTTCAGGAGCGCGACCAAGCGGTCCCGCGTGATCGTCTCTTCACCAGCATCGTTTTTCGCCATGGCTCGAATCTCCTCTCCTCTCGTCAGGTTCGCCTGAGAGGCAAGCATATCCCGCGCCATCCAGGCGCCCGACCCCCTGACCTCGCCTTGTGACGGCGCCGCCGTGGGGCCGTCACGGCGCCATGCCACCCTGGTCGAGGAACGGTTTATGGGAACTCTGTTCATCCTCCTCCTGGTCCTCGCGGCGGCCTCGCTCGCCTTGACGCTCGCCACTTCCGCCTGCACCCTCCACGCTCTCAGCCGGCCGCCCGCCACGGGCGGCCCCTGCCCGCCGATCTCGATCCTGAAGCCGCTCAAGGGCCTGGAGGAGGGCCTCTTCGACAACCTGGCGTCGCTCGCCGTCCAAGACTATCCGGAGCTCGAGCTGGTGCTGGGGACGGAGGGTGCGGACGACCCGGCGCTAGCGGTCGCCGAGCGCCTGCGCGCCGCCTTCCCCGCGTGCGCCATCACCGTCGTCGCCGGCGCTCCGCCGCTGGGCTGGAACCCCAAGGTCCGCAACCTCGCGAGCCTTGCCCGCCACGCTCGCCACGAGCACCTGCTGATCTCGGACTCGAACGTCCGCGCCCGCCCCGGCTACCTCCGCGCCTTGGCCGCCGAGCTGGCACGGCCCGGGGTGGGCATGGTCGCCAGCCTGCTCGCCGGCGCCGGCGAGGGAAGCCTGGGAGCGCTCCTCGAGAACCTCCACCTGTGCTCGTTCGTGGCGGGCTCGGTAGCC
>DATNKQ010000245.1:0-2159 GCA_035603315.1 Thermoanaerobaculia bacterium | reverse complement strand
ATTTCGATGGCTTGCTCGACACTCTCGAGATCCTGTCGGACAACGAGCTCGTGCAGAGGCTCGTCACCGCCGAGGCAGAGCTGACCCACGGGGGCGGCCGCTCCCTGGACGAGGTGCGCGAGGGGATTCGGAGTGGCCGCGGTTCGACTTTCCAGTCAGGCTAGGAGCCTGCGCGGCAGGAAACGGCTGTTCCGAGGGGGGGGATGGGGTAGACTTCGCTATGCCCACCTCGTTTCGGCCGTACGCTCCTGACCAGTCGTTGCTGCTGCCGCCGTCCCCGCGGGACTGGTTGCCCGAGGGTCACCTGGCCTACTTCATCTCCGAGACGGTCGATACCCTGGATCTGAGTGCTTTCTATGCGCCCTACGAAGGGGACGGTCGGCGCAACCAGCCGTTCGAGCCGGCGATGATGGTCAAGGTGCTGCTCTACGCCTACGCGACGGGGACGTTCTCGTCGCGTCGGATCGCCCGCAAGCTGGAGGAGGACGTGGCCTACCGGGTGTTGGCGGTGGGAAACTTTCCGGCCCATCGGACGATCTGCGAGTTTCGCCAGGAGCACCTGAAGGCGTTTGGGGAGCTGTTCGTGCAGGTGGTGCGGATCGCTCGGGAGGCCGGGGTGGTGCGGATGGGCTCGCTGGTGGTGGACGGGTCGAAGGTCAAGGCCAATGCGAGCAAGCGCAAAGCGATGAGTTACGGGCGGATGCTGGAGGAGGAGCGGCGCTTGCAGGGCCAGATCGCGGAGCTGACGGCGCGGGCGGCCGCGGTGGATGCGGCCGAGGACGCCGAGCATGGGCCGGAGAGGCGGGGCGACGAGCTTCCTGCCGAGCTGCAGCGGCGCGAGCAGCGGCTGAGCAAGATCCGGGAGGCCAAGGCGCGGCTGGAGGCGCGTCAGGCCGAGCAGGACCGCCAGAAAGGGAGGTCAGAAGACGACGACCGCAAGAGTCCCCGCGGCGGCCGACCCTTTGCCCGCGACTTCGGAGTACCGCCGGACAAGGCCCAGGACAACTTCACCGATCCGGAGAGCCGGATCATGAACACAACGCAAGGATTCGAGCAGTGCTACAACGGCCAGATCGCCGTGGACGAGGGCTCGCAGATGATCCTCGCCACAAGCCTGACCAACAATGCCGCGGACCACGACGAGCTGATCCCGCTGCTCGAGCAGGCGCAGTCGAATCTCGGGTGCCCGGCGCAGCAGGTCCTGGCCGATGCCGGATATCGGTCCGAAGCCACGTTCCAGACGCTCGAGGCCCGGGGCATCGATGCCTACATCTCGCTCGGGCGCGAGGGCACCGAGAGCGCGACGGTGTCCGCGAAGCTCGAAGCGACCCGTCGCATGGCGGAGAAGCTGGCCAGCTCAAGCGGCAAGCAGCGCTACCGACGACGCAAGGCTGTCGTGGAGCCGGTGATCGGTTGGATCAAGAGCGTGCTGGGATTCCGGCACTTCAGTTTTCGTGGTCAAGGGAAGGCTGTGGGAGAGTGGGCACTGGTATGCCTGGCGGTCAATTTGAAGCGCTACCATGTGCTGCAAGCGGCCTGATGGAGGCGACCGCTCGCCGCATCGGCGGTCCACACCCGCCCTCGGTGGTGAGCAGGCACACACGCGACCAACACTCGGTCCGGCTCCTGGGAGCGGACCGGCACTGACGCCGAGAATCCCTTGACCTGCCGCTCACCTAACCAGGATCGGCTAACTGCGCCGGCGTCCTGCCGCGCAGGCTCCTAGCAAGGATTTCGAGAAGCTGGCGCGCTCCGACCGGCAGCTCTTCGAGCGCGTCGACGCGGCACTGACCCGCCTGGTCCAGGAACCCACTGCCGGCAAGCCCCTGCAGGGCCCTCTGGCCGGCTTGCGCAGCCTGCGAGTGGGAGATCTCCGCATCATCTATCGTCACGATGTGCAGACCGCTTGTCACTTGACCTACGCCAATAGTAGGGGCTACCTCAACACCACGCAGTCATCTGGATCTCGAGTTTACTCCAGATTTTGCCAGGCCGCAACTCGTTGCGCAATGGCTATGTAATCACTCATGCCCGCGGCTAGCCTCGCATTGACTTTGCGCAGCAGACGCGTCGCAGCGCCAGCTTCCAGCATCTGGTCCCTAAGGGCCTCAGCCTTGGGGATAGTCTCAGCTACGCTCTTGCTTGCGGTCCCCACTGCT
>DATNKQ010000243.1:0-2761 GCA_035603315.1 Thermoanaerobaculia bacterium | reverse complement strand
CTCGAAGTTGTTGCGACAGGGCGTTCCCCCCGCCCGGGCGGAGACAAGCCCCGCCCCTACACAAGAAACCTGAGCCCGCCCCCTACACGAGACCTTGTAGGGTGCGCTGTGCGCACCGGCGACCGTCCATGGTGCGCACTGCGCACCCTACCCATCGCCCGGCCCCCTGGTGCACAATTTGCTAGTCCACCTACCCCGTGTCTCCCACCCATCCCGTCGCTCCCTGGAGAATCGCCGACCGATGAAGACCTCCGCTGCCGTCCTGGCTTGCCTGCTCTCGCTCTTCGGCCTTTCCGGCGCTCTCGCCGCCACCGAGGAGACCCTGACCTTCGAGCCCTTCGGGACGGTGACGGTCTACCACCAGAGCCCGCGGCCGGCGCACGTCGTGCTCTTCATCTCCGGCGACGGCGGCTGGAAGCTGGGGGTGGTCGACATGGCGCGCGAGCTGGCCGGCATGGACACCCTGGTCGCCGGGGTCAACATCACCCGCTACATGAAGACCGCCCTGGCGGCGGTGACGGCTGCCAACGCTTCGAAGGACGCCTGCTTCAACCCGGCGGAGGACTTCGAGGCCCTCGGCAGGTTCGTGGAGAAGAAGATGGGGTACGCGAGCCACGTGCCGCCCATCCTCGTCGGCTACTCGTCGGGGGCCACGCTCGCCTACGCCGCCCTGGTGCAGGCGCCGCCGCGCACCTTCAAGGGGGCGGTGAGCCTGGGGTTCTGCCCCGACCTTATCGTCAACGCCCCCATCTGCAAGGGCAACGGCCTGGCCTGGAAGCACGATCCCCACGGCCTGGGGGTGGACTTCCTCCCCAGCGAGGGTCTGGAGGTCCCCTGGATCGCCCTCCAGGGGGACATCGACCAGATCTGCACTCCCACCGACACCCGGACCTACGTGGGCAAGGTGCCGCACGGCGAGCTCGTCTGGCTGCACAAGGTGGGGCACGGCTTCTCGGTGCCCAAGAACTGGATGCGGCAGTTCAAGGAGAGCGTCGCTAGAGTCGCAGCCGGCGAAGCTCGCGAGGGCTCGGCGCCTAGCGGAAATCGTGGCTCGGCACCTCGGCGAGGTCGCGCAAGCCCCAGAACCTCTCGGCCCTGACCGAGATCGTCCCGTCGCGCCGCTGGAGGACGCCCTCGACGGCGAGGCCGGAGGAGCCGACGATCAGCCGGCGGTGCTTCTGCAGGAGGTCGGGGGAGACGATCGCCTGCGACATGCCGGTCTCGTCCTCGAGGGTCAAGAAGAGGAGCCCCTTGGCGGTCCCCGGGCGCTGGCGGACGATGACCGAGCCGGCGGTGCGGACGCGCTCGCCGTCGCGATGGCGGACGAGGTCGGCGGCGGTGACGACGCCGTTCTTCCGCAGCCCTTCGCGCAGGTAGGAGAGCGGGTGGGGGCCCAGGGTGAGCTGGACGCCGTGGTAGTCCGAGAGGGTCTCCTCGACCGGCGTCATCTCGGGGAGGGGCGAGGGCTCCGGCTCGGGGAGGCGGTCCAGGAGGGGGCCGGCGGGGCGGGCGAGGCGCGCCGCCTGCCAGAGGGCGGCGCGGCGGGTGAGGCCGAAGCTCGCCAGCGCGCCGACGCTCGCCAGGGTCGCCAGCTCGTCCTCCTGGAGCCGGCAGCGGCGGACCATGTCCTCGATGCCCGCGAACGGCGCCTTCCCGCGCTCCGCCTCGATCGTCTCCGCCGACGCCCGCCGCAGCCCGCGGACGTACTTTAGCCCCAACCTCAAGGCCCCCGTCGGCCGCTTCGGCTCCCTGCGATCCTCCCAGCGGCATCTCCAGCCGGAGCGATCGACGTCGACGGGACGGATGTCGACCCCGTGGCGGGCGGCGTCCTTGACCAGGGTCGCGGGGTGGTAGAAGCCCATCGGCCAGGCGTTCAGGAGGCCGAGGAAGAAGGCGGTGGGGTGGTGGGCCTTCAGGTAGGCGCTGGCGTAGGCGATGAGCGCGAAGCTGGCGGCGTGCGACTCGGGGAAGCCGTAGAGGGCGAAGGCGGTGATGGCGCGGATGATCTCCTCCTGGGCCGGCGGCGCGATCCCCCGCTCGGCCATGCCGGCGCGGAGTTTCGCCTCGATCGCCCGCATGCGCTCGACCGAGCGCTTGAAGCCCATCGCCCGCCGCAGCTCCTCCGCCTCGCCGCCGGTGAAGCCGGCCGCCACCATGGCGATGCGCAGGAGCTGCTCCTGGAAGAGCGGCACCCCCAGCGTGCGCTCGAGGATGGGCTGGAGGCTCGGGTGCGCGTAGGTCACCTCCTGGCGGCCGACGCGGCGCTCGAAGTAGGGGTTCGCCATGCCGCCGGTGATCGGTCCCGGGCGGATGATCGCCACCTGGATCACCAGGTCGTAGAAGACCTGGGGCCGGTTGCGGGGGAGGGAGGCCATCTGCGCCCGGCTCTCCACCTGGAAGACCCCCACCGTGTCGGCCTCCTGCAGCATGCGGTATACCTTGGGGTCGTCGGGCGGCAGATGGGCGAGGTCGACGTGTATCCCCTCGCGGGAGCGGATCGTCGGCACCGCCTCCGCGAGGGCGTTCAGCATCCCCAACCCCAGGAGGTCGACCTTGATGATGCCCAGGTCGGCGCAGTCGTCCTTGTCCCACTGCACGACGACGCGGCCGGGCATCGAGGTGGGCTCCAGGGGGACCACCTCGTCCAGCCGGCCGGCGGCGACCACCATGCCGCCCGAGTGCTGGCCCAGGTGGCGGGGGAGGTTGTGGATGCGGGTCCACGTCTCCGTGAAGTGGCGGAGCAGCGGCTCGGCGGGATCGA
>DATNKQ010000240.1:0-21012 GCA_035603315.1 Thermoanaerobaculia bacterium | reverse complement strand
CCCTGCCGATCGCGGAAGGCAGCGTCGACGCGGTCCTCTCGACCTACGCCCTGGAGCACTTCCACGATCCCGGCAGGACTCTCCTCGAGGCGGCGCGCATCCTCCGCCCCGACGGTCTCCTGCTCCTCGTCGGCTCCGCCTGGGACCTCCCCTACGAGATGCCGCCGAGCCTGCCGCCCGCGAGGAGGCTGGGGGTCGCCGCCCGCCGCCTGCTGCGGCAGGCGCTCTCCGCCGCCGACGGGCGGCACCGCTTCGAGGTCGTCCGGAACCCCCGCGTCCTCACCGACGGCTATGTGCCGGACGCCGACGCCGTCCACGTGACGCAATCGCACCTCCTGGTGCGCTTCCTGCGCGCCGCCGGCCTCGAGATCGTGGAGCACCGCACCCTGCCGCACGGTCCCGACCCAGCGGGCGCCCGCGGCCTGCTGCGCCGCCTCCTGCGCCACTTCCCTTACTGGCGCCACGGCTGGGGCAACACCCTCGTCGTCGCCCGCCGCGCCGGCGAGGTCCAGGCTCCCCCTTACCGTCTGCTGCCGCTTTAGACTACGGGCAGGTGGCGAAGGCCGAGGTGTCCTGGATGGGTCGGAAAGGGGTGCCCTGCGCGTTCGTGTAGGTCTTGAACTTGCCGTTGCTGGTGTCGGTGACGGTCAGGGTGGTCTGCACGTTCGTCAACCCGCCGGCGAAGACCCAGAAGTGGTTGAAGGTGCCGCAGGCGTCGATGACCTTGACCACCTCTTCGATGTTCGAAGGATCGAAGAACCAGAAGTAGCCGGAGCCGTCGCTCAGCTTGACCACCTGGGCGTTGCCGGCGGCGCCGCACGGCGTCCGCCAGGTGGCCTCCACCCTGAAGCGCCCGCCGGCCAGGCAGAGGGTCGTGGGGCCGGGATTGCAGACGCTGGGAACTTCGGGGGCCAGCCACTTGGCCAGCGCCGGGTAGGAGACCGCGAAAGAGCCGTCTAGCTCGGAGTTGCTGTAGTCGCAACCGTTCTCGGGATCTGGCCCGCAGCCTCCCAGGAGCTGGCCGACGACGAAGCCTCCGGAGAGCACGGAGGGCGCTCCCGAGCTGCCGCCGAAGGTAGCGCCCCGGGTGAGCTGCGCATAGATGAAGTTCGGCCGCGGAGCGTCGCTGCAGAAGGCCACCCCGGAGGTTCGAACGGTCGATTCCGAGTATCCCTGCGGGTCGGCATTGGGATGCGAGATGCGGTGGAGGCGGGCGCCGTTAGCGACCGCGCCTGGGCTGGCGTCCCAACCCAGGAAGAAACGGCCGTCGGGGACGCCGTGGAGCTGCAGCAGGGTGTAGTCGGAGGTCGAGTCGGCCGAGCCGGTGGCGAGGAGCGTCGAGCCGTTGCTGCGGGGCAGGGTGCCGAGGTCCGGCGCCGCGCCTCCGCAGGAGCTCGTGCGGTCGTCCCAGAAGGCCTCCAGCGTCGTGGCCACAATCTGAGTGGAGATGCAATGGTTGGCGGTCAGCAGGTAGGGGATGAAGCTGCCGGGAAGGCTGTCCTTGAGCAGGCCGCCCGAGCAGAGGAACTCCTGCCCCTGATCGATGAAGTCGAGGAGGGCCACCGCTTTGCGCAGGTCGGCGATGACGTCCAGAGTGTGACAGGTGGCGCAGCTCGCGTCGATGAGACAGCTCTGCGCGGCCGGCGCGGCGGCGCCCGAAACCGCGGTGCCGGCGACCATCGGCTGCCCATGGGCGTCCAGGCGGAAGGATTCCAGGACCTCCCGGATCTCGAGCTTGGCCGGCTGCCCTTTCGCCAGCGCCTCGGCCGGCACCTGGACCTCGAGGAAGATGGAGTCGCCGAGGACGCTGGGGGTCCACAGGCTGCGGTCCGGTCCCAGGAGCTCGAGACCGAACGGGCGCGGGTCCCCACCTGCGGCGTAGACCCAGAAGCGGGTGCCCGCCGGCAGGTCGACCGCCGAGAGGTGAAGGCGCAGGCGGTAGCTGCCGCCGACCCCGACGCTCGTCCCCCACACCAGGTCGCCGGCCGCCGCGCTGGCGACGAAGCCGCCGCCATGAGAGAGCGGTTGCGGCAGGCCGCGCTGCGCCGCCGAGAGGGAGACCCGTTGCGCTGCCGGGAGAGGCCGGGCGAACCCGCTGCGCGTGGGACGGTGGCCTTCGCGGTTCCAGCGCGCCAGATCTTCGAGCTGGCTCTTCGCCCCCTCGCGGGCCGAGCTCAGGGCGACCAGGGGGAGGCGGCTCACGGTCTCCGCCAACCGGAGCGGCGGCGCCAGCAGCGCCTCCCTGCGCTCCGCCGGCTCCGGCGGCATGGCGGCGGGCGGTACGCTCTGGGCGAGGGCCGCGGTTGCGAGGGTGGCGAGAAAGAGAGCGCCGAAGAGGATCGGGAGCGTGCGTCGCGCGGACATTGGACCTCCTGGATGGGTGAAAGTCGCCTCGTGCGTCGCCATCGATACAGCATAGCGTACGGGGGTGCGGAGGGAAACGTCCAGGCCGTCCGGTCCTCCATCCACCACCCGCGGCCGAGGGGGCCGCCGCCGAACTCAGCCACCGCCGGCGAGAGCGGATGGCTCGTCTAAGGATTGAGCCTTCGCACCCCAGATCAAGAGCCAAAGGATTATGGGCAATTCCCCCGACTCAAGAACCATTGCGAACCGGGATACGAGATGCGCGTACTGTGGCAGAAGCAGGGAGGAAATGGAATTGGCCAGATACCCGCAACATGCGATCATCAGGAAGATACCCAACACCCGGGGGATGAAGCCAGACCGGATGACAAGAATCCCGAACGGAATGAGCCAAAGCCCCCAGAAGATTTGGGCAAGGAAGAGTCCATGGCCATGCAAGCGGAGGAACAGCAATACCAGGAGATCCAGCTGACCCCTTCCAAACGCTGACAGGAAATCGGCGCCGCTGACCAGGATCAGAGCAGCGATATCGTTGAGAACATTGAGAAACGAAATAGGGACAGAGACTACGAACAAGGTCACCATGAGAGCAGCCTGTTGCCTGTCAACGTCCTTGAATAAACGGTAGAGAGCGAAAACCACGAAGATGAAAGCGGCCGCGTTGATCAGCTCGCCCGCGATGCCGAGGCGGAGGAGGGTCGCGGAAGCTCGAACGTGATCGGCCGTCGCCGTTGCGTCTCCGGGCACGATCAGAGCGCTGGGGACATAGATGAGGGCAAAGGGGGCGGGGATGCAAGCCAATAAGTACAGTAATCCCGCGACTCTTGCTTTTCTCTGGGTCGAGCTCATGTCCTCTCTCCTCCCGTGCTCAAGTTCTTGCCAGAACTGGCTCAGCGGTGCTGGACGGCCTTAACCCCTTAAACAGAAGCCAAAAACTCGTTGCTATCTCGAAAAGCCCCATAGGCGAATCGAACCAGTACGCGTTAACTGTCTTGTCGAAGGCGGGGAAAATGAGGAAAGCGAAAGCGCACATCACGCACCATGCAGACGACATCACACCCCAGGCAGCCAATGCCCTCGGGATATAGCTCGACTTAAACCATAAGTAGCTGCAGACTGTGGATGCCAATCCAAAGAACGGCAGGCCAACGTAATACGCGTCGAAGTTCGCGCCGAGGTACAGCCTCGCCAAGGCCTGCAATCGATCTGCCTCGAAGACTCGCAAGTAAACAGCGCCACCCAAGAGCCGTAGAGCGCCAAACAGATTGAGCGCAGTAACAACCCACATCAAGGCATATACCAGCCTGCAGCACGCCCCAAGCAGGGCAAGGCCCCGATTTACTGGCTTGAGAATCACGTAGAGCGCTGCGAGTAGTACTACAAGGCCTGCACTGTAAATTAGATCGCAGGTGGCGCTGATACGAAATAATCGTTCGTGCGCCATGATATTTCGAGCGGTGTCCGCAGCATTGCCCGGGACCATGAGGCGGGTGTAGATGCCATAGTGAGCAAAGATCACGATCGCCGTCGCGAATAGGCAAGTGAATCCCGCGACTCTTGCAGCCCTGCGTTGAGGCTGGTCGATCGTGCTGAATGTCACTTCGTTTCCTCCAAGGGGCGGCGTCTCATTTGGGCCCGCTAGCTTAGCAGGCTCTCCGCCGCCCCCCGGTCCGCCGGGGAAGCTCGGATCTCGTGCTCGACCTAGGGGATGACGAACTCCGTGCCATCGCCGATGGAGCCGCTGGCGCCGGCCTTGCGGTTGTCGTTGCGGACCCTGCCCTACTTCCTCTTTCCCGGCATGTCACGCCCGCCCTGGTGGAGCACGAGGCCGGTCACGGCGCCACCGGCGTCTCTCTGGAATTCGACCTGGGCGTCGACTTCCTTGAGGAAGAACTTGGTCTCGGACTCCGCGAACAGCTCCAGCTTGTGCTGCCCGGTTGCCTGAGCGTGAAGATGGCTGTCTTCCAAGGTGATGGTGAGCTGGAAGCTGGGAGCGAGCTCGTAGGTGCCGACGTAGGCGGCGAGGATGGCGGGAGCGATCTCGATGGCCTGCTTCGCCGCTGGGGGCGCCTCGCTGATGCGCTTCATCGGCAGCTCCTCGGGCCCCTGGGTGTCCACGTTGGCGCCGGTGACTTTGCCCTGGGCGTCGCGGACGAATCGGATCGTGGCGCCCGCACCTTTATAGAAGAAGTCGTCGCGGGCGCTCGCCGCGAGCTCCTGCCTCTCGCCTCCCTGGCGCTGTGCGTAGAGCTTGTCGCCCTCCCGCGTCACGGTCCGCGTCGCGTCCTCGTTGCGGTAAACGCCCACGTAGTCGTCGAGGATCTTGGGATCGACCTGGATCGCCTGGCGCTCGGCGGGCAGACCGAGCAGGGTCTTCGCGATGCGCTCGGCCACGGCTTCGGGCGCCAGCTTGGGCGCCGTGTTGTTGGTCAGCACCGCAATAAAGATCCCCTCGCTGGGGATGCGCAACAGGTCGCAGGTGAAGCCGTTGATCCCGCCGCCGTGCTCGACGACGGCCTTGCCGCCGAGATCGTGGATCCCCAGTCCGTAGCCGTAGCGGGTGGACAGGCCAGAGGGGAGCCGGTACGGCGTGGCCATGCGGGCGACCGAGTCCTTCTTGAGCAGCGTCTCGCCGGCGAGCGCCTTGCCCCAGACCGCCAGGTCGTCCACGGTCGACATGAGTGAGCCGGCGGCGTAGGGCTGGGTCATGCTCAGGTACGGGGTGTTGACCCAGTGGTCGCCGCTCTTGTCGTAGCCCGCCGCGCGGTGGGGCACGATGTCCGAGACGCTCCCGTAGAGCGAGTGGCTCATCGCCAGGGGCTGGAAGATCTCGTCCTCCACGAAACGCTCGTAGCTCTTGCCCGAAGCTTTCTCGATGACGGCGCCGAGGAGCACGTAGCCGGAGTTGTCGTAGGCCCACTTCGTCCCCGGCTCGAACTCGAACGGCTTGTCCTTGAACAGGCCGATGAGCTGGTCGAGGGTCATGTCTTCGCGCATCCGCGGCAGCCACTCGGGCAGGCCGGTATAGCTGGGGATGCCGGAAGTGTGGGTGAGGAGGTTCTCGATGGTGACCTTCTTCCCCTGGATGGGATAGTCGGGGAGGAACTTCGTGAGGTCGTCCGAGAGCGAGAGCTTGCCGCGCTCCTGGAGCATGAGGATGGCCGCGGCGGTGAACTGCTTGGTGACCGAGCCCACCTCGAAGACGGTCTCCGGCGTGACCGGGATGCCGTGCTCCAGATTGGCCAGGCCATAACCCTTGCGGAGGACGATCCGGCCGCCCTGCTCGACGAGCACCGCCGCGCCGGGCTCGCCGGCCGGATAGCTCTCGGCAAGGAGGCGATCGGCGGTCTCGGCCGTGGCGGAAGCGGCCGGCGAGGCAGCCGTCGCCGCGGAGGCCGGGAGGACAGGGACGGCCCAGGCGAGGACGACTGCAGTCAGCAGGCTGGCTGCCAGCCGGAGAGGACGTTCATTCATCATGAGCTTCTCTACGCGCTGGTGACGGTCGAGGTTGCAGTTCCGGCGCTCAGGGAATGACGAACTCCGTGCCATCGCCGATGGAGCCGCTGCCGCCGGCCTTCCGGTTGTCGTTGCCGGGGGTGGCGTAGGGCAGGTCGATCGACCATACGTTGAAGTGCGTGCCGGAGGCCATCCCGCCGCTGGGGTAGAAATCGAAGTAGTGCGCCGTGCCGCCGAGGCAGGCGCTGCTGATGGCGGCGCTCGAGGCGAGGTTCGCGCCGGCGCTGCCGAAGGGCTGCCCGGAGGTGCCCCAGACGTCCACGCGGTTGCTCTGGGTCGGATAGTCCGGGTCGCAGGCCCAGCCCCAGATGTGCTGCGTGTTGTACCCGTCGACCCATCCCTTGGGCGGGTACGCCTGTTGCGGACCCTGGATCAGGACCCCGCCCGCGTTGGCGCCGGCGGCATAGCCGTAGGTGTTCTGGCTGGGCGTCGTGTTGGCGTCCTTCACCCAGGCGTAGATGTCCCAATTGCCGGTGTCGCCCGCGGCCGGTGTCCAACTGAGGACGTTGCCGGGTTGCCACGCCGGCGTGGTCACGTCAGGGGTCCACGGTGTCGTCCCGGAATGCCGCCGGAAGAGGGCATACTGGTAGGGCGGGGTGCCGCCGGTCACGGTCGCCGTCCACGTGATCGTCGTCCCGTACGGCGACGACGCCGGGCTCGGGGTGATGCTGAAGCTCAGCGGGACGTAGCAGTGACCGTACCGCCGGGTAGCGGGGGCCTTCCGCACGAGGTCATAGGCATTGCTCGGCGGATAGTTGCCGGAGTCCAGGGCGCTCAAGGGGTTCTCGACGTCGCTCGGCAGGTAGCTGTACGACTGCGGGATATTGATGACGGGCTGGCCCGAGGCCGCGGTCGGCGTCCAGGTGTTGTCCAGGACGAAGTCGATGTCCGGCATGCGCTGGTTGAGCCAGTCGGACTCGTCCTGCGTCGGGGTCGAAGCCGCGCCGCCCCAGGAGGCGAAGTGCCATTTGCGGTTGTCGCGCGTGCAGTCGCAGCCGCCGCTGGTCGGGCCGAACAGGAAGCAGGCGATGACCTGATCCGCGATGCCGTTCGCCGTCTCCCAGGCGAGGCCGTCGCAATCGACGGGACAGAAGGGAACTCCCGGGAGACAGCCGAAGAGGAGCTTGCACTGACTGATGGCGGACTTGGTCGCCGGCATTCCCTTGACCTGCCGCCGGATCTGCTCGTACGCCAGCTCGGCCGTAGCCTTCATCTGCGCCGCCGGCAAGAGCGTCCGCGGAACCGGCGGCTTCCCGAACGCGGCGTTGGCGTCGTTGATGCTGGCCATGATCGCCGACGCGCAGTTGGTGCCCGGCTTGCCGTGGCTCAACGTCGCTCTCCCCTTGGCCTCGTCCACCAGGGAGTTGAGCGAGTAGTAGTCGAACCGCCCCGCCATCCGGTCGGCGACCGTCTCGGCCAGGGCGCGGTTGGCGGCCACGAGGAGCTTGCGCTGCTGCACCGGGGTCTCCCAGTAGAGCACGCCGTCGGAGTCCGTCTCGGTGACCATGTCCCCCCGGTGCGTGTTGGGCACCCCGGATTTGAATTCGACCGGGTCGAAGAGGGTGGCGGGGTCCACCTTGGCGGACCTGCAGTAGGCGGAGCTCTTGTCGAACGACAGAGCGATCAGGACCTTCTGCAGGAAGCTGGGCCGGACGACGGACTGGGCGAGGCCGTCCAGGTTCAGCGCCTGATGCTCGACCGGCTGCTCGTTGGAGCCCTGCTGGGGACCGAGGAACACGCCGATGTGGGTCCACGGCGAGCCGAAATTGGCGACCAGCAACTTGGTCAGCCCGCCGGCGTCGTGTACGACGATGTCTCCCTTGCGCGGGGTATAGCCGCTGCAGGTCTGATATTCCGCCGGGACGGTCGCCGTGGAGTCGACCACGCAGGGGTGGCTGGGATCGCAGCTGTCGCAACCGATGGGCGTCGGCGCGGGCACCGTCTGGGTGGCGCAATCCCCCGGGATCGGTACGCTGGTGGGCTGGGCGATCAAGGGCGGGGAGCAAGCCCCCGAGCTCTGGCAGCTGCCTCCGAAGCCGCACGGAGCGCCGACCTTGACGGTGTAGCTGCAGCTTCCGTTGGCGGTGTTGCAGGCTCCCAGCGTGTTGTAGCACTCGCCGGGCGGGTCGTCGCAGAAGACCTTCGCCACGTCGCAGGTGTTCGTGCCGTTGCACACGGTCGTCGAGCAGGCGTTGCCGCCGCCGCAGGTGATAGGGGTGCCGCCGCAGCTCCCGGCGCCGTTGCAGACGTCGTTGTAAGTGCAGAGCGCGCCGTCGTTGCAGGCGACGCCCGACGGAGCGAACGCATTGGCGGGACAGGCTGGCGAAGAGCCGGTGCAGGTCTCGGCGACGTCACACGAGCCGGCCGCGGCGCGGCAGACGGTTCCGGCGGCGACGAGGGAGTCGGCCGGGCAGGCGAGACCGCCGCCGACGGCGGTGTACTTGATGTCGGCCATCCCGTAGTTGTTGCCCGCGACCAGACCGCTGGAGGCGCAGGGCTCGGCGGGGCCGCCGGGGCGGGAGCAGGTGCCCTCGATCGTCGCGTCGGCCAGCACCGAGGGCATGGAGGACATTCCCGTACGGTAAGCGGCACCGCTCCCCGCGGTATAGAGGGCGACGGTGTACGACGTCCCTGCCGTCAAGGTGAGCGGCGTGATGGTCTTGTAGGTCCAGCCATTGACGGCCGGGCCCGACGCGCTCGCCAGCAGGGCGCCGGTCGAGCGGTTGTACAGGTAGACGGTCTTGGTGCCGTCGTAGAGGCCTCCCAGGTGCGTGACCGTCAGGTTCTTATTGGGCGTGAAGGCATAGCCAACGGTGTAGTCGCCGGCCATATCGGTGTAGAGCGTGCCGTCGGCCGGCTGATAGAGCGGTTGGGCGGGCACGTACTTGATGTCGGCCATCCCGTAGTCGGTGCCGGCGATCAGGCCGCTGTAGCCGCACGGCTCCGCGCTGCTGCTGTAGCGGTAGCAGCTCCCGTCGATCGTCGCGGCCGCGGCCACCGAAGGCATGGAGGGCATGTTGGTGCGGTAGGCGCCGCCGCTCCCCCCGAGATCGACGGCGACCGAGTAGGGCATCAGTTTCGTCAACGTGACCGGTGCGATCGGGGCATACCCCCAGCCGTTGGCGGCCGTGACGACGGCGCTCGCCAGCACGGCGCCGGTCGTCCGGTCGTAGAGGTAGACGGTCCTCGTGCCGTTGAAGTAGCCGCCGAGCTGGGTGACGGTGATGACCTGGCTGGGGGTGAAGGCGTAGCCCATGGTGTAGGGCCAGGCCACGTCGGTGCCGAGGCTTCCATCCACGGGCTCGTACATCGCGACGCCGGGATTGCCGCCGGATGTGACACAGATCTCCGCGACGTCGCAGGGGCCGGCCGACGCGCGGCAGACCTGGCCGGCGGTCTTGCCGACGCACGACTGCGCCTGCGCCGCCCGCATATCGAGCGCCAGCGCCAGCAGGACGAGGGCAGCGACCAGCAGGGCGCCCCGCAGTCCGCCGTGGCGGCGTCGTTCCGTGAGGACAGTTCGGCCTGCCGAGCGCGCGCGAGACGTGCGGTCCATGATTCGCTCCTTCGTCAGGAAAGGATTCGCGAGGGAGCATGTCACGGCGGCGCCCAATGCTGCAATAGCATCAATCCACCACCCGCCGGTCCAGGCTGCGGTACTGGATGGCCTCCGCCAGGCCGGAGTGGCGGCCGGTTTTTCGTCGCAACGCCCGGTTTTCCCGCTCGAAATTGCTGCGGATCGCTAGACCGGCGGTTTTTCAGCTAGACAGACGGTTTTTCAAGCAGACGGGAGGTCCGTCTAGCAGACTGGGGCTCCGTCTAGCAGACGGGGGCTCCGTCTAGCAGACGGGAGCTTCGTCTAGCAGACAGGTCGTCCGTCTAGCCGGTGGGAGGTTTGTCTAGCGCGCGAAAGCCCCATCTGGCGATCCGCAGCCCTGTCTGGGTAGCCGATGGCCCATCTCGCCATTCGCGGGCCCGTCTAGCGCTCGGGTCTGCGGCCAAGGCGGTCTATGGTGAGCAAAGGGCCGCAGATCGCCGGGTGGCTTCCCCTGGGAACGCCGGGGCTCCCAGGGGATCGTTCTCGTCGCCCCCTGTCTCCTCGGGAGTAGCGCCCGGACCTGTGCCGGGCGCGCAGTCCGGCGAGGGACAGCCGGGTGGCCTTTCAGCATCAATCCACCACCCTCCGGTCCAGGCTGCGGTACTGGATCGCCTCCGCCAGATGGGCGGCGCGGAGGGGGCCGCCGCCGGCGAGGTCGGCGATGGTCCTGGCGACTTTGAGGATGCGGTCGAGGGCGCGAGCCGAGAGGCCCAGCTTCTCGAAGGCGGCGTCGAGGAGGGCGCGGCCGGCGGGGTCGACGGCGCAGTGGCGGCGCAGCGGCTCCGGACCCATGGCGGCGTTGACCGGGGTGGCCGAGCCGCCGAAGCGCTCGTGCTGGAGGGCGCGCGCGGCGGCAACGCGGGCGGCGACCGTGGCGGTCGGCTCGCCGGCGGTGGCGCGCAGCTCGCGGAGCGTGACGGCCGGCACCTCGACGTGGAGGTCGATGCGGTCGAGGAGGGGCCCCGACACCCGTCCCCGGTAGCGCTCGATGAGCGGCGGCGAGCAGCGGCAGTCGTAGCGGGGATCGCCCAGGTGCCCGCAGGGACAGGGGTTCATCGCCGCCAGGAGGGCGAAGCGGGCGGGGAAGAGGAGGCGGGCGCGCGCCCGCACGACGCTCACCTGTCCCTCCTCGAGCGGCTGGCGGAGCGACTCCAGGGTGTCGCGCCGGAACTCCGGCAGCTCGTCGAGGAAAAGCACTCCGTTGTGGGCGAGACTCGCCTCGCCGGGGCGGGGGAGAGGGCCGCCGCCGATCATGCCGGCCGTCGAGGTGCCGGTGTGCGGGCTGCGGAACGGCCGCTCGCGCAGCAACCCGGACGGCGGCTCCTCGGCGACCAGGGAGTGGATCTTGGTGACCGCGATCGCCTCCGTCAGGGTGAGGGGCGGCAGCAGGCCGGAGAGGCGGCGGGCAAGCATCGTCTTGCCTGACCCCGGCGGGCCGAGGAACAGCAGGTTGTGGCCTCCCGCAGCTGCCACCTCGAGGGCGCGCTTGGCGGTCTCCTGCCCCCGCACCTCGGCGAGATCGGGAGGCGAGTGGGGAGGGCTGGCGGGGAGGGCGAGGGTGACGGCCCCGGAGAGCGATGCGATCCCCAGCAGATGCTGGATAGCCTCGGCTAGGCCGGTGACGGGCACCACCCGCACGTTGCCGAGCGCCGCCGCCTCGCCGGCGTTGGCGGCCGGCAGCAGCACCTCCTCGACCTCCAGGCGCGCGCCCAGGTCGGCGATGGCGAGGCCGCCGCGGACCGAGCGCACGGTGCCGTCCAAACCCAACTCGCCGCACAGCAGCCGTCCTGCCAGCACCTCCTGCGGCAGCTGACCGTGCGCCGCCAGGAGGGCCAGGGCGATCGCCAGGTCGAGGTGGTTGCCCTGCTTCTTCAGGTCGGCGGGGGCGAGGTTGATCACCACCGAGCGCGGCGGCAGGTCGAAGCCGCAGTTCTTGATCGCCGAGCGCACCCGCTCCCGGCTTTCGCGGACGGAGGGATCGGCGAGGCCGACGATCTGCACTTGTGGGAGGCCGTTGTGGACGTCGACTTCCACCTGGACGGGGCGGGCCTCGATCCCCCATGGGGTGGCGGCGGTGGCTCTGGCTAGCATTACAGGGGAGGACGGAGAAACTCCCGAGATCTGCCGAAGAATCTTTCTGTCCGGTCGAACGTGAGAAGCTGAACGCCGTCCGATGCGCCCCCTGAGCCTCCTCGTCGTCGCCACCAAATCACCGTGGCCGCCGCTCGACGGCGGCCGCCTGCTGCTCGCCAACACGCTGCAGGGATTGGCCGCCGCCGGCCACCGGCTGACCCTCGTGGCCCCCGTCGATCCGTCCCGTTTCGACCCTGCCGAGGTAGCGGCGGCGCTCCGGGCCTGGTGCGCTCCGCGTCTCGTGGAAGCTGTTCCCCGGGGGTGGATCTCCGCCTTTGCCCGCTCGCGCCGGGAGGGGACGCCGCTGTCGGTGGCCCGCCATGCCCTCGCGGCGGTCCGCAGCGAAGCGTTAGCGGCGTTGGCGGCGGGATCCTTCGATGCCATCCACGTCGAGCAGCTGCAGGCGCTTCCCCCACAACCGTTCGCGCAGGGACCGCCCCTCGTGTTGCGGGCGCAGAATGTGGAGAGCGACCTCTGGGGAGCGGCGGCGCGTTTGGGCGGCGGGCGAGGCGGCTGGCGCGGCGCCCTCCTGGCCGCCGAGGCCCGCCGCCTGGCCGCCTGGGAAGGGCAGGCGGTGCGGCGGGCGTCCGCCACGGTGGCCCTGACGGCCGCCGACGCCGGGCGCCTCGCGGAGCTGGCCGGCGGCGGGGCGCCGCCCGTCCACGTGGTGGCGGCGCCCTTTCCACCCACCCTTCCCGCCGGCACGGCGGCCCTCTTCGGCGATCCCCCGGTCGTCCTCCTCGGCAGCGCCGGATGGCTGCCCAACGAGGACTCGGCGGCCTGGTTCGAGTCGCAGGTCTGGCCCGCCGTCCGCCGCCGGCTCCCCGGCGCGGTGCTCCATCTCTTCGGGATGGGTGTCGACAACGGCGGCGCGAGGGGCGGATCTGCCGTCGGCATCGTCCGGCACCCGGCCCCGGCCAGCAGCGCCCTCGCCTTCGCGCCGAGGTCGATCCTGGCGGTGCCACTGCGCATCGCCTCGGGGGTGCGGATGAAGATCCTCGAAGCCTGGGCGCGGGGGGTGCCGGTAGTGGCCACGCCGGAAGCGGTGTCGGGGCTGGCCGCCGAGCACGGGCGGGAGCTTCTGCTGGCCCAGGACCCCGGCGAGTTCGCGGAATCCTTGGCCCGCCTCCACGGCGAGCCGGATCTCGTGCGCTCGCTGCAGGCGGCGGGGCGCGCGGCGCTCCACCGGCGCCATGACCCGGCGCGGGTGACGGCGGAGCTGGCCGCGGTCTACGCGGCGGTCCTGCGCTGACCGCGGATCACTGCTGGACGGGCCCTTCGAGGTGGCCGACCCGGCGCTCCACCGGCTCGGTCCCGTGGTCGCTGGCGTAGTGGGCCAGGACCTCCGCCGGCGAGCCGTCGAAGAGCATCCTGCCGGCGTCGAGCCAGATGCAGCGGGTGCAGGTCTCGCGGATGGCGGCGGCGTTGTGGGAGACCATCAGCACCGTGGTGCCGCCGTCGTGGAAGCGGTTCATGCGGTCGGTGCACTTCTTGGTGAAGCTGGCGTCGCCGACGGCGAGCACCTCGTCGAGGATGAGGATATCCGGGAACCAGGCGGTGGCGACGGAGAAGCCCAGGCGGGCGAGCATGCCGGACGAATAGTTGCGGATGGGGGAGCGGACGAAGTCGCCCAGGCCGCTGAAGTCGACGATCTCGTCGAGCTTGGCGTCGACCGCCTTCCTCGAATGGCCGAGGAGGAGGGCGTTCAGGTAGATGTTCTCGAGTCCCGTCAGCTCGTGGTCGAAGCCCGTCCCCAGCTCGAGGATGGGGGCGAGGCGCCCGCGCACGTCGGCCCGGCCGGCGGTGGGCTTCAGGACCTGCGAGATCACCTTCAAGAGGGTGCTCTTGCCGGCCCCGTTCCTGCCCACGATGCCCACGATCTCGCCCGCATGGGCACTGAACGAGATGTCCGTCAGCGCCCACAGCTGCTCGTAGGAGAGCGCCCCCTTCATCCAGTGGATGGCGTACTCCTTGATCGAGGGGATGCGCTGCTTGGCCAGGCGATAGCAGAGCGAGACCCCGGTCAGAGCGATGCGCGGCGGCTCGGGCATTGCGGGCCGTCTCTCCTCAGACGTAGAACGGGATGCGGTCGCTGCTGCGCCGGAAGGCGAAGGCGCCGACGGCGAGGGCCAAGAGCGCGATTCCCAGCGAGACGGAGAGGTGGGAGAGGGGCGGGATCTTGCCGTAGTAGATGGGGTCGCGGAAGACCTCGAGGATCGAGCGCACGGGGTTGAAGCGGACGATCCGGTGCGCCCAGCCGTGGAGGGCGGCGATGGGGTAGAAGAGGGGGGTCATGTACATGAGGAGCGTCAGCAGCACCCCGACGAGCTCGACGACGTCGCTGAAGAAGACGGCGAGCGGCGAGAGTAGCAGCCCCGCGCCGAGCGTGAAGGCGGTGGCGAGGAGGATCGACACCGGCAGGAAGAGGAGCGAGAGGTGGAGGGTGTGCTGGGTGACGAGCAGGATGAGGATCATCGGCACCAGGGCGAAGACCAGATTGACGACGCCGGAGATGACGGTCGCCACGGGGAAGACGGCGCGCGGGACGGGCAGCTTCTGCAGCAGCTGGGCGTTGCCGCGCAGGCTGTTCATCGAGGCGACGATGCTCTGGCTGAAGAAGTTCCAGAACAGGATGCCGGCCAAGGCATAGACCGGATAGTCGGGAATGGGAAAGCGGAAGAGGTGGCTGAAGACCACCTGGAACACCAGCATCATGAGGAGCGGCTGCAGCATCGTCCACAGGAAGCCGATCGCCGAGCGGCGGTAGCGCACCTTGAGCTCGCGCTGCACGAGGGCGAGGACGAGGTCGCGATAGCGGAGGAGGTCGAACATCGGTCGGAGGCCGGAGCAGCGGCAAGCGAGGGGCTTTTCTACACGAGCGGCGGCGGGAGCGCAAGCGCGCCGCCGCCGGTTTCATCCCTGGGGTAACGACGGCGGGAGGGCCACCGCCTGGATGGCCGCCACCGCCCGCTGAAAAATCGCAGTCTGCCGCCGCCAGAGTTCGCGCCGGCTGGCGGGGAGGAAGGGGGACGCGATCCGCCGGCCGAGGAGCCGGAGGCGAGCGCCCGCCAGGAGCGCCCGCCGGGCCCGCGCCGTCCAGCGGGCGCTCTTGTGCTTCGCCGCCCAGGCGAGGAGGTCCGTCCACAGCAGCTCTGGATGCTGGCCGCCGGCGCCGGCTCCCCCGCTACCCTCGCTTCCGACAACGCTGCCGATCGTCGCGCCGTGGTGGTGCAGGATCCGGAAGCCGGGGATCACCGCCACTCGCCAGCCCGCCGCCCGCAGGCGCAGGCAGAGGTCGAGGTCCTGGCCGTAGAAGCGGAAACGCTCGTCGAAGACGCCGGTGTCCCGGAGCGCGGCCCGCCGCACGGACAGGGCGGCGCCGGTCACCCAGTCGACCTCCAGGGGCCGGCTGGCCGGACTGCCGGCCGGCGGCCGCAGCCGGCGATAGAGGGGCAGCCGGCCGAGGAGCCGCGGCAGCCCGCTCGCCAACGCGAAGAGCCAGGGAAGGGTGGGCGCCGGGCCGCCGCTCCACTGCGGGCGGCCGTCGGGGTAGCGCAGCGCCGCCCCCGCCGCCCCCAATCTGGAGTCGGCCGCGAAGGCGGCGAGGAGGGCGGGAAGCGCCGCGGCGTCGACCTCGGTGTCGCTGTTGAGGAGGAGTACGATCTCGCCTGCTGCCCGCGACAGCCCGAGATTGGCGGCGCGGGTGAAGCCCAGCGGTTGGGGAGCGCGGAGGACCTCGGCCTCCGGGTGGCGCGCGGCCACCGCTTCGGCCGTGTCGTCGCTGCCGGCGTCGTCGACCACGATCACTTCCAGCGGGGCGCCGTCGATCGCCGGCGGCAGGGAGTCGAGGCAGGCCAGCGTCAGCTCGCGGGTGTCGCGGCTGGGGATGACGACCGACAGAGAGGGCATGCGATGGGGGCGCCCCTCCTCAGCCCGCGATCGCCTCCAGGCGCGCGCGGATCCTCTGCGCCGCCCGCTGCCAGGTCCACTTCTCGGCCATCTCGCGGGCCGCCGCCTGGCCGCGCCGGCGCGCCTCCTCGCGATCCTCGTAGACCTCGCGCAGCAGGTGGCGCAGGTGGTCGGGGTCGGGGTCGGCCCAGGAGAAGCCGGTGTAGTAGGGGCATTTGGCGATGGCGGGGACGGTCCTGCGCACCGCCAACGGGTAGCCGATGCCGGGGTGCAGGAACTCCGTGTGAGCGCCCCAGTCGGTGGCGATCGTCGGCAGGCCGCAGGCCATCGCCTCCATCAGCGGCATGTTCCAGCCCTCGCCGCGGGAGACGCCGACGAAGCAGTCGGCGGAACGGTAGAGCGAGCCGAGCTGGTAGTGGGGGAACTCGAGGTTGAAGAGGTAGGAGATCTTGCCGCCGGACGGCTTGAGGCAGAGCCGCCGGATCTCCTCCTTCACCCGCACCTCGGGGTCGCGGTTGATGATCTTGCACAGCAGCCGCACCGGCTCGGAAGCCGAGAATTCGTCGTTGAAGGTCTTCAGGAGCAGCCACGGCTCCTTGCGCTCGCCCCACTCGAAGCTGGAGAAGAAGAGGTATTCGCCCGCCGGGTTGGGGTAGGAGACGATCCCGGGATGGAAGTAGCGGACGTCGACCCCCAGGGGCATGACGTGGATCGGGCGCTCCAGGCCCGAGCGGAGGAAGCCGTCGCGGTTGAAGGCGGAGGGGACCCACACCTCGTCCATGCGGTTCGCCTGGCGGACCCAGTCCCGCGGGAAGCCGTCCACCTCCAGCATGGTGTAACCGATCTTGTATCGTCCGCGGTTGCGCGCGAAGATATCGCCCTGGCCGTAGACCACGGCGACCGCCGGCCGGCGCGGGCTGCGGCGGGCGCTGATGACGTTCAGGCGGTAGTCGCCGCTCTGCTCCGGCTCGCTGGGCGAGAAAACCGTCCCCGGTCCGTAGACGTAGCGGTAGACCGTCTTCACCCTTTCGTCCTCGAGCGCCTTCAGGAGTTCGCGGCAGCTCATGGCATAGCCGGAAGGGAAGTTCATGATCGACTGCCAGAGCAGCCGGTGGCGGTAACGGGCCTCGAGCTTGGCGCCCCATTTCTTGCGGAAGATCTGGCGGCTACCCTGGAAGAGGCGCATCAACGCCCCGTCGTCGCCGCGGGTGGAGCCGTGCTCGTCGTGCACCAGCGTTACGTCGCCGCAGAGCACGGTCCGGAAGCCGGCCTCGCGCGCCCGCAGGCAGTAGTCGGTGTCCTCGAAATAGGACTCGAAGTCGAGCGCCAGTCCGCCGATGGCGTCGATCAGCTCGCGCTTCAGGTAGGCGCAGGCGAAGACGATCCCCTCGACGTCGTAGACCCCGGGATATTGGCCGATGTCTTTCTCCAGCGATCCGATCTGCTGGCCCCAGACGGTGTCCGGCAGGATGTAGGTGCCGGCGTGGAGGAGGCTGCCGCTGGGCAGGACGAGCCGGCAGCCGACGACGCCGATGTCGGGGGCGGAGTGGGCGCAGCGGCGCAGGCGCTGCAGCCAGTCGCGCTGGAGGAACTCCAGGTCGTTGTTGAGGAGGACGATGTCCGCGGCGGGATCGGCGACGGCGATCCCGGCGTTGTTGCCGCGCACGAACCCGACGTTCCGCGGCAGGGTGACCACCCGCAGCCCGGCTGGTCCCCAGCCCGCCGGGTCCGTGGCCGCCTCCAACCCCGCCAGGCGGCAGGGGGTCTCGTCGGTCGAGCCGTTGTCGACCACCAGCACCTCGGCGCCCTCGAGGTCGGTGCGGCGCAGGGTGTCGAGGCAACGCGCGGTCAGCTCCCAGCGGTTCCAGGCCAGGATGATCAGGCTCGCCTTGCGCATCGCTCAGCGCCCTCCGGCTCCGCCGCCGGCCGGCGGCGCGGCTACGCTCTTCAGAGAGCGCCAGAGGTCGGTCAAGGTCTCCTCGACGTCGGAGGGGGCAAGCGCCACTGTCTCGCTCCAGAAAGCCGGCTCGAAGTCGCCGAAAGGCAGGGGGGGGAGGCCCGCCTCGATGCGCGAGAAGAGGATGAGGTCGCGCCGGCAGAGCTGCGATTGCAGGAGGCGCAGGACGCGCGAGCGCTCCTTGAGGGCCCCTTCGAGCGCCGCCACCCGCCCCTCCAGGTGGGCGATGCGCTCGGCGTCGGAGTGGCCGTCCATGACCGCCGGCCTCACCATTCCCGCCCGAAGGGGCGCCGCAGCCACTGGATCACCCGCCAGGCGCGGGAGCGGTCGACGGCGAGATGAAAAGCGGCAAGGCGCGCCACGTCGCGCTCGAGCCGCCAGACCTCGGCAGCGGAGGCGGTGGCCTTGGCGGAGGCGGCCCCCGCGTCGTCGGGAGCGCGGGCCAGGCGCGAGAGCCGGTCGTCGCGCTCGCGCTGCTCTCGGTCGCGGAGGGCGGCGTCGAAGGCCTCGCCTTCGAGACGGCCGAGGCGCATCGGCGCCAACGGGTCCTCCTCTCGATTCCTCTCCAGTGCGTGTCTCCGAGTTCCGGCGGGTGAGCTGCAAGTATCAATAACTACAGAGAAAATCGAAGGCGAGTATAACCACCGCGACGACGGGGCCGCAACCGCGGCCTGCACTATACTTCGGCGACCTCATGAGCTCCGCCCCCCGCACGCAGAAGATCTGCGTCGTCATGCCGGCCTACAACGCCGCCAAGACGCTCGAGCGCACCTACCGCGACCTGCCGCTCGAGTGGGTCGACGACGTCATCCTGGTGGACGACGCCAGCCGGGACCGCACGGTCGAGATTGCGCGCTCCCTGGGCCTCCACACCCTCGTCCACCCCCGGAACCGCGGCTATGGCGGCAACCAGAAGACCTGCTATCGCGAGGCCCTGGCGCGGGGCGCCGACGTCGCCGTCATGGTCCATCCTGACCATCAATACGATCCGGCCTACATTCCGGAGCTCGTCAAGCCACTCCTCGCGGGAGAGTGCGACGCCGTCTTCGGCAGCCGGATGCTGGGCGGTCGCCCCCTGGAGGGGGGGATGCCGAAGTGGAAGTACCTCGCCAACGTCTTCCTGACCGCCCTCGCCAACGCCACTTTCTATACCTTCCTCTCCGAGTACCATTCCGGCCTGCGGGCCTACAGCCGCCGCTATCTGGAGGGGGTCGAGTTCGAGGCCGACTCCGACGACTTCGTCTTCGACACCGAGATCATCGCCCAGGGGATCTGGAAAGGGATGCGGATCCAGGAGATCCCCATCACCACCCGCTATTTCGACGAAGCGTCGCAGATCAGTTTTACGCGGAGCGTGCGCTACGGCTTCTCCATCCTCTGGGTGCTGCTGCGCTTCAAGCTCCACAAGAAGGGGATCGGGCACTCCCGCCTCTTCCGCTAGAAGCGCCTCCCGGACCGCGGCTACCTGCGCAGACTCCGCCGCAGGCGGCTCTTCCAGGTGCGCTTCCGCATCGCCATGACCGTGAAGTCGTTGGCGAGGACGCCGTAGCGGATCAGCAGCTCCTCGGTTCGCGCCAGCAGCCGGAACAGCTCGACGTCCGCGGGGTTGCCGTAGTCGAAGTTGTGGATGATGTGCTCGAGGAGAAGGTTCAAGACCGTGCCGCCGTAGTCGAGCTGGAGCACGACCTCGAAATAGCGGTGGAGCAGCGGCACGATTTCGTCGGACCGTACCGCCTCCGAGGGGTCCCAGAGGTTCCAGTGCGCGAGCGGCAGGCGGACGTATTCCGACTTCAGCCGGCCGGTCGCGGAGTCCATTCGCAGGCGTTCGGGGAGGGCGGCCAGGAGGTCGCGCACGACGGCGAGCTGGCGGTCCGGAAACTGGAACTGGCGGGGGCCCACGAACTCGTTGATCAGGAAGTAGCCGCCCGGCTTGAGAGCCGTCCGGATGCCGGCGAGAACTCCTTCGAGCTCGGCAACGTGATGGAGAGACATGCACATCAGGGCCACGTCGAACGTCGCGGCCGGGAGCTCGAGGCGATTGAAGTCCAGGACCCCGAACTCGATGGTGCCGACGCCCTGGGCGGCGGCGGCGCGGCGCGCCTCCTCGATCGCGCGGCCGGCGACGTCGAAAGCCTGCATGGACGTGAACATGCCGCTCCTGGCGGCATGGATCTCGGTCCCGGCGCTGCCGCAGCCCAGGCTCAGCCAGTGCCCGGTTCCGGGAATGCCCAGGCGCTTGACCAGGCCCAGGAGCCAGCTGTCGTCGGGATTGCCGTGCAGCCGCGGGTGGACGCACTCGCGCAGCACCATCGGCGAGTCGAGCCAGCCCTGAAAGGGGGCCTGGGCGCGGGCGACGGCGGTGTCGCCCCAGATCTCGGAGACGGCCTCCACGTCCGTCCGGCGGCCGCCGGTCGACGACGAATTGCTCACCTGTGGGCACCTCCGGCCTGCTCGTCTCGCCGTGCCGGGGCAGCGTACCATGGCGCCCCTCGCGGCCCCGGACAGGCTAGGCGCAGGGCATCCTAGGGCATCCACGCACTTGACAAGGGGTAGGGATCGCGGTAAAACTCAGCGGAGAGTCAAGCAGGATCCATAGAAGGAAGAAGGGAGTCTCTTATGTCACGCTGCCCTGGCCAAAAATCTGCCTGGAGATCGGCGCTTCTCGGCGCCACGATGGCCGCGAGCGTCGCCGCCCTCCTCCCTGCCGCCGCTCACGCGGCGGGACCGTTCCAGTATTTCGCCGTCACCCCCTGCCGGGTCGTCGACACCCGCAACCCCCCGGCGACCAACGGCGGACCGGCGCTGACGGCCAACACGACCCGCAGCTTCAAGGTCCAGGGTAACTGCGGCGTCCCCGTCGGAGCCACCGCCGTCACCGTCAACGTCACCATCGTCTCCCCCAGCTTGTCCACCAGCGGCGGGTTCATGACCCTCTTCCCGTCCGGCGGCGGCATCCCCACGGTGTCGACCATCAACTTCACCAACTCCGATTCCGCGCTCGCCAACGGCGCCATCGTGCCGGTTTCCACCAACGCGAACGATCTTTCGGTCTTCTTCAACGCCTACAACCTCGGCTCCGGCACGGTGCATCTGGTCCTCGACGTCACCGGCTACTTCATGTAGGGCGATCTGGGGCGCTCGATGCGCGCTCTCACCACCCTGGCTGCCGTGCTGGGCGGCCTCTGTGGATTTCTCGCTCCGGCCGTCTCCTCGGCGCAGGCGCCGAATCTTCTCGTCAACCCTCATTTCGACACCGACCTGAGCGGGTGGGGCGACCCCCTGTTCGTCGGTTGGGACGGCGCTCACGACGCCGGGAGCTCGCCGGCCTCCGGCTCGGCGGAGTCCTTCCGCTTTCTCGACGGCCCCAACTCGTGCATCGAACCGCTCTTCCAGTGCGTCACCGGGCTCAGCGGCGGCACCCGCTACGACTTCGGGGGCCAGATCATCATTCCGCACGATCTGAACCAGACGACCGGCGGACAGGGCGCGGTCGGCGTGCACTGGTACTCCGACACCTGCGGCGGCACCCTGATCG
>DATNKQ010000234.1:0-3248 GCA_035603315.1 Thermoanaerobaculia bacterium | reverse complement strand
GTGCTCCCAGCAATGGCTAGGAGACGTTGGCGAAGCCCTCCGCCACCTTGGGCCAGTTCACGACGTTCCAGAAGGCGTCGATGTAGTCCGGGCGGCGGTTCTGGTACTTCAGGTAGTAGGAGTGCTCCCACACGTCCACGCCCAGCAGCGGCGTGCTACCCGCGGAGATCGGGTTGTCCTGGTTGGCGGATCCGACGACCGCCAGGCCTGAGCCGTCGTGCACGAGCCATGACCAGCCGGAGCCGAACTGGTTGACGCCGGTTTCCTTGAGCTTCGCCTGGAAGTCGGAGAAGGAGCCGAACGTGGAGGCGATCGCCTCGCCGAGGGCGCCCGAAGGCTCGCCGCCGCCGTTCGGCGACATGTTCTCCCAGAACATCGCGTGGTTGTAGTGGCCCCCGCCGTTGTTTTTGACGGCGGTGCGCTTGGCCTCCGGCACCTGGCCCAGATCCTTCAGGACGTCCTCGATCGCCGCGTCCGCAAGCGGGGTGCCCTCGAGCGCCGCGTTGACTTTGTCCACGTAGGCCTGGTGGTGCTTGTCATGGTGGAATTCCATGGTCGCCTTGTCGATGTGCGGCTCGAGCGCGTCGTAGGGGTAGGGGAGCGGCGGGACGGTGTAGGCCATGGAGGCTCCTTCTCTCGTTGACAGAGTTCCTGGGACTAATTCATAGCGTGCCCGGGCCGCCGCATAGGATGTCGCGAGTCATGGCCCGCCTGTCCGAGTACCTGCTGCCGACCGAGAAGGAGGCGCCCGCCGACGCGGAGGCGATCTCGCACAAGCTGATGGTCCGTGCCGGGCTCATCCGGCAGATGGGCGCCGGCATGTGGACCTGGCTTCCGGCCGGCTGGCGGGTGCACCAGCGCGTGGTGGCCATCATCCGCGAGGAGATGGACGCGATCGGCGGCCAGGAGATGTTGATGCCGGTGCTGCAGCCCGCCGAGCCCTGGCGCAAGACGGGACGCATCGAGATCGACGAGCTGTTCAAGCTGACCGACCGCAAGGGCTCGGAGCTGGTGCTGGCGATGACCCACGAGGAGGCCGTCACCTTCCACATCGCCCAGACGGTCCGCTCCTACCGCGACCTGCCGTTGATCGTGTACCACTTCCAGGTCAAGGAGCGCGACGAGCCGCGCCCCCGCGCCGGGGTCCTGCGCACCAGGGAGTTCGTGATGAAGGACTCCTACAGCTTCGACCGCGACCCGGCGGGTCTCGACGAGCGCTACGAGCTGCACGTGGGGGCCTACGATCGCATCATGGAGCGCACCGGCCTGCGCTTCTACCGCGTCGAGTCCGACGTCGGGATGATGGGCGGTGTGGGGGCACACGAGTACATGGCGCCGGCTCCGGCGGGCGAGGATCAGGTGGCGCTCGCTCCGGGCTACGCGGCCAACGTGGAGGTGGCGCTGAACAGCCACGAGGTGCACAAGGAGGGCGAGCTCTACATGCGCGACGGCGAGCCCCTCACGATCGAGCCCGCGATCGAGATCGGCAACATCTTCAAGCTCGGAACCCGCTACTCCGAGCCGCTCGGCGCCCGCTATCTCGACGAGCACGGCAGCGAGCTGCCCGTGTGGATGGGCTCCTACGGGATCGGGCCGGCGCGCGTCGTGGCGGCGGCCGTGGAGCAGTTCGCCGACGAGCACGGCATCTCCTGGCCCAAGGCCCTGGCCCCCTTCGCCGTGCATCTCGTCGGCATCGGGAGAGCCGGCACGCCCGAGCGGGAGGCCGCCGAGCAGCTGTACGAGACGCTGCGCCGAGGCGCCGTGGACGTCATCTACGACGACCGCGACCTCGGTCCGGGGGAGAAGTTCGCCGACGCCGAGCTGCTCGGCTGCCCCTTGCGGCTGACCGTCGGTCCTCGGAGCCTTCAGTCCGGTGAGATCGAGGTCCAGGTGCGCCGCGGCCGTCGGCAGGGCTCTCCGCTGCCCCTGGGGGCCGAGCCCGAGGCGCTGCTGCGGGCGGTGGACGAGTTGTGGCAGACCCTCCCGTAGGCGAGCCGCGCGATCCGCGATCGGCCGGCGTGGCCGGAGGGCGCCGACGACTGACCTTCGCGCGCCTGTCCGGCCTCGACCGCTCAGGGCCGCCGCCCGTGCAGACCGAGGCCGGCCAGCCGCTGCGGCCGTGGACGGTCCCCAACGCGATCGGCTTCCTGCGTCTGGCGCTGATCCCCGTTTTCCTGGTCCTCGCCCTGTCGAGTCGCGGCGGCACCGAGGCGCTGCCCGCGACCCTGTTCGCGGTGATCGGCTGGGGGGACTACGCCGACGGGATCGCGGCGCGGGTGACCCGGCAGTACAGCCGGCTGGGGGCGCTGATGGACCCGGTCACCGACCGGCTGCTGGTGCTCTCCGGCGCCGTGGTCACATGGCGCTTCGACCTGCTGCCGAGATGGGTGCTGGCGGTGCTCGCCGCGCGCGAGCTGGCGATGCTCGCCCTGGGCCGCTACGCGATGCGGCGGGGGGTGGAGCTGCGCATCAACTGGCCCGGGCGGCTCGCGGTGGCTCCGGTCATGGGCGCGTTCTTCTTCGCGATGGCCGGCCTTGAAGGGGTCGGCGAAGTGATGCTGTACGTCGGCCTGGCGCTCGCCCTCCTCGCCACGGCGCTCTACGTGCGCAGCGGCCTCGGCGAGCTGCACGCCCACCCGGCCCCATAGTCTCAAGCTCAGCCTGACCTTTTGGGCTATACTTCGCCATTGTCGCCGGCCGCGCCGGCGCGTTCGGCCGGCGCATGACCGGCGCAAGTCCGCAAGAGGAGAAGAGCCCACGATGGACGAGACGTTTCCCGACCTTGGCTCGATGACGGACGTCGAACTGAAGGATGTGATCCGCCAGCTGACCGACGAGGAGACCGAGATCTCCTACAAGAGGCGCATCCTGCACGGCAAGATCGACATCCTGCGGGCAGAGCTGGTGAACCGCCTGCGCCACAAGCACGAGGGCGGCGACCTGACGATCACCGGCGAGGACGTCCAGCGGCTCACGGACATCCTCAGCCAGCGCCAGCCGGAGGGCTCGGCATGAGCGCATCGCCCGTCAGCGGGGCCGCGCCGAGCGAGGACCGCTCGGCCCCGGCCGGCACGCCGCCGCGCCGACGGACGATCTAGCCCGGGATCGCTGGTCATGGCCCTGCACTGCACCGAGTGCGGCTTCGTCAACGGTGAGGGAGCCAACTACTGCCAGCGCTGCGGCTCGCTGCTGCCGCGCGCCGACGGCTCCGGCGAGACCGTAACCGCCACATATCGGATCGACGAGAC
>DATNKQ010000225.1:0-8288 GCA_035603315.1 Thermoanaerobaculia bacterium | reverse complement strand
TGATCAAGCTCGACGACAGCTTCTCCGGCGAGGGCAACGCCGTCTTCCGCTATCCCGAGGTGTCGCCGGGAGCGCGCCTCGACCGCGACGCCGTCGCCGAAGGGTTGCGCCGGCTGGAGTACGTCCTGCCGAGCGACGACGAGGGCAGCTACTTCGAGAAGTTCGCGCGCATGGGCGGCATCGTCGAGGAGTTCATCGCCGGGCGCGACAAGCAGTCGCCGAGCGTGCAGATGCGCAGCACCCCGAGCGGCGGGGCCATGACGCTCTCGACGCACGATCAGATCCTCGGCGGCGGCACCGGCCAGGTCTTCCTGGGCTGCAGCTTTCCGGCCCGTGACGACTACCGGCGGGCGATCAATCGGGAGGCCGAGAAGATCGGCGCCGTCCTGGCCCGCTACGGGGTCGTCTCCCGCTTCGCCATCGACTTCCTCACCTGGCGCGAGACGCCGGGCGGGGAGTGGAAGGTGGCGGCGCTGGAGATCAACCTGCGCATGGGCGGCACCACCCACCCCTTCCTCGCCCTGCAGTTCCTCACCGGCGGCCGGCTCGATCCCGACAGCGGCCTCTTCCTCTCCCTGTCGGGCCAGCCCAAGTACTACCGCGCCACCGACAACCTCTGCTCGGAGGCCTACCGCGGCCTGCTCCCCGAGGACCTCATCGACATCCTCACCCTCCACAAGCTGCACTACAGCCACGGCACGGAGTCGGGCGTCCTCTTCCACCTCATCGGCGCCCTCTCGGAGTTCGGCAAGCTGGGGATGACCGCCATCGCCAACAGCCGCGAGGACGTCGACCGCCTCTACCGGCGCGCCCTAGCCGTCCTCGACCAGGAGGCCGCCTACGGCAGGTGAGCGGAAGGATCCTGCAAGGTTTACAACTTCGGCCCGATGAGACACTGCCGCCGTCAGCGGCTTCAAGACCTCCGTCTCCGTTTCACGACGCTTTTTACCGTTTAAAACCCGCCGTCTCGGTTTCACGGCGCTTTTTACCGTTTAAAACCTCCCGTCTCCGATATGGGAAGCTTTAAACGGAGATGGGGAGCTTTAAACGGAGACGGGAGACTTTAAACGGAGACGGCGAGCTTTAAACGGATACGGCGAGTTTTAAACGGAGACCGGGAGTTTTAAACGGAGACGGGAGCCGTAAAACGGATACGGGGAGCTTTAAACGGAGACGGGAGGGTTTTAAACGGAGATGGCGAGCTTTAAACGGAGACGGGGAGCTTTAAACGGAGACGGGAGGTTTTAAACCGATACCGGGGCTTTAAACGGAGACGGCGGCTATTTTCGAGTCCTCAAAACCTGCAGCGCCGCCTTCGCCTGTTCACGCCCGCTTCGCCAAGGCGGCGGGGTAAGCGGGGCTGCGGCCGGGCCTAGACTCAGCCGCAGGGGCGTCAGGTGGCGTCAAACGGCAGCTCCCTGTCGATCGACGCCCATCTGAAGGGTCGGTTCCCAATTGATGACGCCCCGCATAGACTCTTCGGGGAAAGCGGGTAGCAACGATTGTACGCGGTATCTACCGGGGGAGTCTCTGCCATGAGATGGAGTCGATTTCTGGTCAGCTTTTTCCTCGTCCTGCCGGCGGCCCTGGCCGGTGTCCAGGGCGCGAGCGCCCCGAGGGCCGAAGCGCCGGCCGTCAGCCCGGTCGAGAACGAGGTGCGGGCTCTCGATTCGCGGCGGTTCGAGGCGATGATCCGGGGGGACGTCGGCCAGCTCGACCGCATCCTCGGCGCCGACCTGACCTATACCCATACGTCGGGCGACCTCGAGACCAAGAAGCAGTTCCTGGACGCCATCTCGACCGGCCAGGTGCAGTACCTGTCGATCATCCCTTCCGATGTCCACGTGCGGGTCTTCAACGCCGCCGCCGCCGTCGTCACCGGCCGCATCGGGCTCAAGGTCAAGTTCCGGGGCACCGACATCGCCTTCGACGCCCGCTACACCGCCGTCTACGTCCTGCGCGACGCCCGCTGGCAGCTCGTTGCCTCGCAGTCGACGCGCATCCCGGCAGGGTAAGGGGAGGAGATGGGGATGGACGGCGCCGGCCCCCTGGAGTGGCGGCAGGGCGGGTACGACTCCTACCTGGCGAAGGGCGACCGATGAAGGTCGAGCCGGTGCGCCTGGAAGGGGAGACCGTCCGCCTCGAGCCGCTGACGCTCGACCATGTCCCCGGCCTCTTCCACCACGCCGATCCCGAGATCTTCCGCCTCTTCGTGGACTGGCCGCTCGATCCCACCCTCGAGGGCTTCCGGGCGTGGATCGCCAAGATCCTCACCCTCCCCGACTGCCTCGACTTCGCGACCGTGCTCAAGGCGACCGGCGAGCCGGTGGGCGCCACGGCTTACCTCGAGATCCGCCCCGCCCACGACGGTCTGGAGATCGGCCGCACCTGGATCGCCCGCGCCCACCAGGGCACTCGCATCAACCCGGAGGCGAAGTACCTCCTCCTGCGCCACGCCTTCGAGACGCTGGGCGCCGAGCGCGTGCAGCTCAAGACCGACCTCAACAACGTCCACAGCCAGCGGGCGATCGAGAAGCTCGGGGCGCGGCGGGAAGGGGTGCTGCGCCGCTACCAGAAGCGCGCCAACGGCAGGATACGCGACACCGTCGTCTACAGCGTCATCGCCGAGGAATGGCCGGCCGTCAAGGCCGGCCTGGAGGCCCGCCTGCGATAAGCTCCGCGGCATGACGCTCCCTTCCCGACCCTTCGCCCTCGCCCTCTCGGCATTCCTCGCGGCCGCCTTGGCGCTCGCCTCTCCGGCTCCCCGCCCGCCGGCGAAGAAAGTGCCTCTGCCGGCGGTCGTCCCCGACCTCCAGCAGCGGCTGGCGAAGTGGAAGCCGGTCGACATGCCATGGAGCGGCCAGGGGCTCTCGGCGCGCGAGCGGCGGCTGGTCGAGAAGCTCGTCGAAGCCTGCCGCGACCTCGAGGACATCTACTGGCGGCAGAGCGATCCGGAAGACGTGGGGCTCTACAACTCCCTCGCCGCCGCCACCGGCGAGCGCGAGAAGGCCATCGCCCGCATGCTGTGGATCAACGGCAGCCGCTACGACCTGATCGACGAGAACCGGCCGTTTTTGGGCAGCGAGCCGATGCCGCCCGGCCGGGCGCTCTACCCGCGGGGGCTCACGCGGGCGCAGATCGAGGCCTACGCCGCCGCCCATCCGGCGGAGAAACCGGCGCTCTACGACGAGCACGCGCTGATCGAGCGCCGGGGCGACAAGCTGGCGGCGGTGCCCTACCACGTCGCCTATCGCCGCTGGCTGGAGCCGGCGTCTCGCGCCCTCAAGGAGGCGGCGGACTTGAGCGGCGACGCCGCCTTCGCCAGGTTCCTCCGCCTGCGCGCCGACGCCCTCCTCTCCGACGACTACCTCGCGAGCGACCTCGCCTGGCTCGACCTCGAGAAGCCCAAGTTCGACCTCATCTTCGCTCCTTACGAGACCTACCTCGACGACGTTCTGGGGGTAAAGACCTCGTACGGCGCCGCGGTCCTCGTCCGCAACGAGGCCGAGAGCGCGAAGCTCTCGCTCTTCCAGAAGTACGTGCCCGACATCCAGGACGCGCTGCCGCTGCCTCCCGAGGACCGCCCCTCCAAGCACGGCAAGGTGGCGCCCATGGAGGTGATGGACGCCCCCTTCCGCGCCGGCGACCTGCGGCACGGCTATCAGGCGGTGGCCGACAACCTGCCGAACGACCCCCGCGTCCACGAGCGCAAGGGTAGCAAGCAGATCTTCTTCAAGAACTTCATGGATGCGCGGGTCCGCGAGGTCATCCTCCCCGTCGCCCGCCGATTGATGCGCGCGGACCAGGCGGCGAAGGCCTCTGGAGAGGGGTATCTGGCCGCCGTCATGATGCACGAGATCAGCCATGGGCTGGGGCCGGCCTTCGCCCGCCGGGGCGGCCGGCAGGTCGACATCCGGGAGGCCATTGGACCCATCTACTCCGGCCTCGAGGAGGCCAAGGCGGACGTCACCGGCATGTTCGGGCTCGCCTGGCTGGCCGCCCGCGGCGACCTGCCCAAGGAGCGTCTTCCCGAGTACTACTCCTCCTACGTCGCCGGCATCTTCCGCACCGTCCGCTTCGGCACCGGCGAGGCGCACGGGCGGGCAGAGATGATGGAGTTCAACTACCTTGCCGAGCAGGAGGCGATCGCGCGCGACGCCGGCGGACGCTACGTCATCGACTACGGGAAGATCCCGGGAGCGCTCGCCGGCTTGGCCAGGGAGCTCCTCACCATCGAGGCGAGCGGGGACCGTGCCCGCGCCGAGGGTTGGTTCGGGAAGTACGGCAAGATGCCGGCGGAGCTCAAGGCCGCCCTCGCCGCCGCGGGCGACCTGCCGGTCGACGTCGATCCCCGGGGATCGTTCGCGGAGGGGGTGCGGTAGGGCCTACGGTGCTAGGACTTGGCGCGGGCGACCGACTTCGAGAGGCGGGACTTGTAGCGCGAGGCGGTGTTGGGGTGAATGATCTTCTTCTGCGCCGTGGCGTCGATGATGCGGAGGGTCTGCGGCAGGAGCTCCTGGGCCTTGGCGGCATCGCCGCCCTCGATGGCGGCGCGCAGGCTCTTGACGGCGGTGCGCAGGCGCGAACGGTGGCCGCGGTTGCGCTCCCGCTCCTTGGCGTTCTGGCGGATTCTCTTCTCGGCGGACTTGGTGTTGGCCATACGTTTCCCTTGGGTTGGCTGTCTGCGGATCGAAAAAATAAAGTCGCACTGAAGTGCGACCAGCGGTTTATAGCATCGCCCCCTATTTCACGTCAACTCCGAGCTCCCGCAGGCGCCCGCGGGCGAGGTTCGCCTCGTCGCTCGTCGGGTGCTGGCGCACGACCTGGCGGAGCAGGCCGATGCCCTGCGAGCGCTCGCCGAGCTCTAAGAAGGCGTAGGCCTTCTTGAGCTGCGCCGAGGCCAGCTTGTCGCCCCGCGGGTAGCGGCTCATGACCAGGTCGTATTGCTCGATCGCCTGCCGGAACTTGCGCTGGCGATAGAACGTCTCGCCGATCCAGTAGGTAGCGTTGTCAGAGAGGTCGGTGTCGGGGAAGTTGGCCAGGTACTCCTGGAACTCCCGCATCGAGAGGTCGTAGTTGCCCTTCAGGTAGTCGTTGTAGGCCGCCTCGTAGAGGGCCTTGGGGTCGACGACGCCGGCCGGAGCTGACGCGGCGGCGGGCGGTGCGATGGGAGCCGTCCCCTCGGCGACCGCGGGGGCGTGGAAGCTCTTGAGCTCCTGATTGGTGGTGGCGATCTGCTGCGAGAGCTGCGAGAGGCGATAGTTGGTGTCCTCGAGCTTCGCCTGCAGCTCCTCGATGCGGCTCGCCAGGTTCTGCAGCCGGACCTGCATGTCCGCCTCGGTCTTGAGCAGCGACTCCATCTGGCGGCCCATCTGGGCGTCGAGCTGGGCCACGTCCTGCTTGCTGGAAGCCTGGCTCTGGGCCTGCTCGACCGAGCGTTGGACGTCGCCGATCTGCGTGCGCAGACCTGCGATGTCCTGGCTGGAGACGCAGCCCGTGGCGCCCGCCATCGCGAGGGTGGCGAGAATGGCGAGGGAGGCGAGGGCGCCAAGGGCTCGGGGAGGGGCCGGCCGGAAGAGGTCCCGGGGCGCGCGCATCAGCCGACGTTCGACCGGCCGGTGACGATCATGTGGGCGCGGCGGTTCTGCGACCAGCAGCTCTCCTCGTGGGTGGTGCAGACCGGGCGCTCTTTGCCGTAGCTCAGGGTGTGCAGGCGCTCGGCGCCGACGCCCAGCGAGCCCAGGTAGTCGCGCACGGCGTTGGCCCGGCGCTCGCCCAGGGCGAGGTTGTACTCGCTGGTGCCGCGTTCGTCGCAGTGCCCCTCGATGGTGAACTGGAACTGCGGCTGGTTCTTGAGCAGGGTGGCATTGCGCGCCAGGCGGTCGCGGGCCTCGTCGGTCAGGCTGCTCTCGTCGTACTGGAAGTAGACGTCGCTGGCGAAGCCGCGCTTCCGGAGCTCGTCGTTGACCACCTGCAGGTCCTGCGACTGCAGCGGGTCCTCGGTCTTGTCCTGCATGGCCGGCTGCCTCGGCTGCTCGACCTCCTGGGCCGGCGCGGCCGGCGGCGGCGCCACCGTCGTGGTCTCGACGTTGAGGTCCTTGGGCGGAGTGGCCGGCTTCTTCTTGGGACAGCCGTAGAGGACGGTCAAGAGGACCGGCACGACGATCCAGATCATCCATTTGCGGTTCATGTTCTCTCCTCGGGTTCGGTGCTGCATGGGCGGAAGCTCAATCTACCAGACGCCGCACGGAGCGGCAAGGAAAGGGGCTTCGAGGCAGCGGCTCCGATTGGCCTCGCTCCGCTCCTTCGGGGGCGCGCCCCGGACCGGGATATCAACTGCTGAGGCCGAAGTGGGGCGCTGCCAGTCGCTTCGCGAGGCCAATCGGAGCCGCTGGCGACAGGTAGTGGTCGCATCAGGGCGTCAGCCGCGACCAGTCGGCCAGGTCGTTCGACCCTTCGGTGGTGAGCTGCCGGACGTTGCCGCCGTCCAGGTCCATGACGAAGATCTGCGGCGTGCTGGTGCGGCTGGAGGTGAAGGCGATCTTGCGGCCGTCCGGCGAGAAGGTGGGCGACTGGTTCTCCCCCGGCCCGGAGGTGAGCACCCGCGTCGCCAGATTGCCGACGTTGGTGACGGCGATCTGAAAGCGCCCGTCGCGGCGGCTGGCGTAGGCGAGGAGGTCGCCGTCGGGGCTCCAGGCGGCGCCGTCGTTGTAGGTCCCGTCGAAGGTGATGCGGCGCTGGTTCGCCCCCTCGGCGTCCATCAGGTAGATGTGCGGGCTGCCGGCGCGGCTGGAGGTGAAGGCGATGCTCCCCCCCTTGGGGCTCCACGCCGGATTGGTGTCGATGGCGTCGGAGTGGGTGAGGCGGCGGAAGCCCCCGCCGCTCTTGTCGGCGGTGAAGATCTCGATGTTGCCGTCGAGCGAGCGGGCGAAGGCGATGCGGTTGCCGTCGGGCGAGAAGCTGGGCGAGGTGTTGAGCGAGCCGGAGGTGACGACCGGCCGCTTGCGGCCGCTCGCCAGGTCGACCAAGAAGATCCCTGGCGGGCCGTTGACGAACGAAGTGTAGGCGACGGCGTCGCCGGCGGGGCTGAAAGCCGGGGACATCGACGTCGACCGGTGGGCGGTGATCTGCCGCTGGTCGTTGCCGTCGTAGTCCATGAGGAAGATCTCTTTGTGCCCCGTGCGATCGGAGGTGAAGGCGATCGAGGTGAGCCCGACGCCGCGCCCGCCGGTCAGGTACTTGATGACCTCGTCGGCGAAGGTGTGCCCCATCCGGCGGGCTACCGAGAAGCCGCCGCGGTAGCGCTTGGCGAGGATCGATTGGCCGCCTTTGAGATCGACGAGCCGGCCCTCGAAGACCAGCCGGTCGCCCTCCGTGCGCACGTCGCCGGAGAGCAGGATCTCGCTGCCCAGCGAACGGTACTGATCGCGGTCGCGCGCCAGCTCGCCGCTCAGGTGCAGGGCGGCGAACGCCTCCGGCCCCTGGATCTCGAAGTAGCCGGAGTAGACGAGGTCCTGGCGCACCGTGCCCTCGAGCACCCGCTCCGCCGCTGCCGCCTCGCCGGCCAGCGCCGGACCGCCGCGGAAGGCGGGGATGGCCAGGCGGATGAGCGGCCGCTGGTTGCGCCGCAGCTCGAGGGTCACCTCGCCGCCCTGCTGGCTGCCGGCGGGTGGCGCGCCGGGGGCCGCGGTCGGAGGCGGAGGCGGCGTGGGATGCGGCTCCTGCGCCCGCATCGGCAGGAGCGCCAGCGCGAGGAGGAGGGCGGCGGCTACGAGCATCGGGATCTTCTGTTTCATGGCGCCTCGGTCGGGTTGGGCCGGCGATCAACGGACGATGAGGTTGACTCCCAGCGAGTCGCGGCGATAGCTCGCCGGCAGGGGGGGGAAGGGGGAGGCGTTCTGCACCGCCCGCAGGGCCGCCAGGTCGAAGGAATTGTAGCCGGAGGACTCCGCCACCCGCAGGTCGGCGATGGCGCCGCCGCGCTGGATGCGGAAGTAGATGACGGCCTTGACCCCGCTCCCCAGCGGCGGCCGGGTCCAGTTGGCGTCGATGAGCTGGAGCAGGCGGTCGATGTAGTAGCCGTAGCCGAAGTCGGGGTCCTCGAGGCCGGCGATGGCGGAGCCGAAGGCGGAGGTGCCCAGGGGGCTGCCGGCGGCCGAGCCGCGGCGCCCCTCCTCCTCGCCCTTGCCCACGTCGGCGACGCCTCCAGGCCCGGCCGTCCCGCGGGAGGCTGGCTGCGGCTCGCGGGCGGCGGGCCGACGGTTCGGCGCCGGCTCCGCGGTCTCCCG
>DATNKQ010000208.1:0-2393 GCA_035603315.1 Thermoanaerobaculia bacterium | reverse complement strand
GCGAAGGAGGTCGACCGCACCGTCGACGCCACCTTGGCCGCCCTCGCCGGCCGCCTCCCCGCCGAGGAGCTGGCGCGCTCGCGCGAGCGCCTCCGCCGCCAGCTCCTCCGCCAGCGCCTGAAGCTCCCCGTCCTGTCGCTCTTCTCGCCGGCGGCGGAGCCGCAGTGAGCGTGGCGGGAGAGCGCCGTTCCGGGGTAGCATCGGCCGTCGTTCAAGGATGGGAGGAATACAGATGATGATCCAGCCTTCGCGCCGGCGGGCGTTCCTCGGGCTCGCCGTCCTCTGCGGTCTCCTGATGGCCGCCCCGGCCTCGCGCTCCTTCGCCGCCGATCCGCCCGCCGCCCTGCGCTTCCTCGCCCTCGGCGACTCCTACACCATCGGCGAGCACGTCGATCCCGCCAAGCGCTGGCCGGTGCAGCTGGCGGCGCTCCTCAAGGAGCACGGCGTCGACATCGGCGAGCCGCAGATCGTCGCCCGCACCGGCTGGACGACCGACGAGCTGGCCGCCGGCATCGACCGCGCGGCTCCCCAGGGGCCGTACGCCCTGGTGTCGTTGCTCATCGGCGTCAACAATCAGTTCCGCGGCCGCAGCGCCCAGGAGTACCGCGGCCAGTTCCACTCCCTGCTCGAACGGGCGGTCGGCCTGGCGGGCGGGCAGGCCGGCCACGTCGTCGTGCTGTCGATCCCCGACTGGGGCGTCACCCCCTTCGCCAACGGGCGGGACCGCCGGCGCATCGCGGCCGAGATCGACCGCCTGAACGCCATCAACCGCGAGGAGGCCAAGCGGGCGGGGACAGGCTACGTCGACATCACCCCGGAGTCGCGGGAGGCCGCGGACGACCCCACCCGCGTCGCCTCGGACGGCCTCCATCCGTCCGCCAAGGCCTACGCCGCCTGGGCTCGCCTGGCGCTCCCCCAGGCCCTCGCCGCGCTCTCGGCCGGAGCGCCGGCCAAGCCCGGCGGCCGTTGAGCCGCCGAACGAGCGGACCGCTCCGCTCTCTCTTTCTCGCCGGTCTGCTCGCGGTTTCGGCCTGCCGATCGCAAGGGGCTCTTCCAGCTCCACCGGCGCCGTCCGCCGAGGCCCATCAGCGAGTTGCCTGGCTGCGGCAGCACGCGATCCGCTTGCGCTCGACCTCGCCCGCGGACCGGGATTTCACGGATCTGCGGCCCCTGGCGGCGGCGATCGGCGACTCCCGCATCGTCCTCCTGGGAGAGGAGTCGCACGGCGACGGCGCGGCCTTCCTGCTCAAGAGCCGCCTGATCGAGTTCCTGCACGAAGAGATGGGCTTCGACGTCCTCGCCTTCGAGAGCGGAATGTACGACTGCGCCAAGGCCTGGGAGCTCCTGCGCGGCGGCGAGGAGGCGCGCACGGCGGTGCGGCGCGGGGTCTTCCCCATCTGGACGAAGAGCGAGCAGGTGCTGCTGCTGCTCGACTACCTCGGCTCCGAGGCCCGCACGGACCATCCGCTCGAGCTGGCCGGCTTCGACAGCCAGTTCACCGGCAGCGCCTCGCGGGAATTCCTGGTCGACGACCTGCGGGCCTTCCTGCAGCAGCTGGGCTCGGCGGCGGTCGACGATCCCGCCTGGAAGGGTTTCTGGGCGATAGCGCGGGACCAGGCGGCAGCCGCCTACGTGAAGAGGGAGGCTGCCAAGCCGAGCCCCGAGGAGCGCGAGGCCTACCTCGCCAAGCTCGACAGTCTCCGCGCCGAGATCGCAGCCTGCGCGGCGCGCCAGCCCGTCGCCGAGGCGCCCTTCTGGAGGCAGATGCTCGCCAGCCTGGGGAGCGACGCGCGGATGCAGTGGACGCAGATGGACGACCCCGACCACCCGACGGCCGGGGTCATCTCGCTGCGCGATCCGCAGATGGCCAGGAACCTCCTCTGGCTCGCCGGCGAGCGCTTCCACGGCCGCAAGATCATCGTCTGGGCGCACCTCTTCCACATCTCGCGCCACCTGAAGGCGGTCGACGGCGGGCCCGAGTTCCACCAGTGGGCGGAGAAGATCTCGAACATGGGCCAGGGGGTGTGGGACGCTCTCGGCAACCAGACCTACGTCGTCGGTTTCACCGCCTACGAGGGGTCCTACGGCACGGTGTTCGAGGCGCCCCAGAAGCTGGAGAAGCCGGGCCGCGGCTCGCTCGAGGATCTCCTGGTCAGCGCCGGCTTCGACCTCGCCCTGGTCGACCTCCGCCACCCGGCGGAAGGCGGGGCCTGGCTCCACGATCGCCTCGCGATGCGCGCCTTGGGCTACGAGGAGATGAACGCCGACTGGTCGCAGGTGATGGACGCCGTCGCCTTCACCCGCCGCATGTCGCCCAGCACCAAGAGCGCGCAGTAGACCTCCACCGGCCGCGGTCCAGCGGAGGGGATGGAAGCGTTTTCCGTCCTCTCCCG
>DATNKQ010000236.1:0-10266 GCA_035603315.1 Thermoanaerobaculia bacterium | reverse complement strand
CGGGCGTCTACCTGTTGCTGTGGATCGCGCTCGAAGCTGCGGACCGCAAGATCCGCCGTCCGGATCTCCCCCTGCGCCTGGCGGTCATCTTGAAACCGTTTCCCCTGGACGCCGCCGGCTGGCTGGTGGGCGCCGCGCTCGTCGCCGCCGGCAGGGCGGCCGGCTGGACGGTGGGCGGCCTGCTGCTGGCAGCCTGCGGCGCCCTCGCCCTCGAGGCGGCGAGGAACGCCCTGGTGACCGAGCTTTCGGAGACGCGCGCCGGCGACCTCGACAAGGTGCACCAGGCGGCGGAGACGATGATCAGCACCGGCCAGGAGGTCGCCGCCGTGGCGGAGAACATCCGCTCCGAGTGCGCGCACGTCCTGCCCTTCAAGTGGTTCCAGTTCGAGCTGCTGGCGCCGGACCAGCGGCACAAGAGCTGGTGGGCGGCGCACGAGGGTCCGCTCTCCGAGGGGATCCCCGAGCCCGACCGCCACCCGCCGGCGCTCCTGGGCGTGCACCGCCGCTCCTCCTGGCAGATCCTCGAGCGCTCGCTGCGCTCGGCCGGCGTCACTCTCGGCCGCCTGCGCTTCTGGTGCGACCCCCGCCAGCTCGCCGCCGAAGACGTCGAGCTGCTCGACCGCCTCCTCCCCCAGATGGCGGCCTCCATCCACCGCTGCCTCCTCGACCGCGAGGCGCGCGAGGATCCGCTGACCGGGGTCGCCGTCCGCCGCGTGCTGGAAAGGCGCCTGCAGGAGGTCCACGCGCGCTGCCTGGAGGTGGGGGGATCGATGGCCGTCGTCATGTGCGACCTCGACCACTTCAAGCGCATCAACGACACCTACGGCCACGGCGCCGGCGACGAGGCGCTGGTGGCCGTCGCCGAGGTGCTGGGCTCGCAGCGCCGCGACGGCGACCTCTGCTGCCGCTACGGCGGCGAGGAGTTCACCCTCCTCCTCGACGAGACGACCGGCGAGACCGCGCTCGGGATCGCCGAGCGCCTGCGCCAGCGGGTGGAGGCCCTGGAGTTCGTTGCCGGCGAGGAGAGGGTGCCGCTCCGCCTCTCGGCCGGCGTCGCCGCCTTCCCCGAGCTCCACGTCAAGACCGCCTCCGAGCTCCTCCTCTTCGCCGACGGCGCCCTCTACGAAGCGAAGCGCCGGGGCCGCAACCGGTGCCTCCTCGACCTCGGCCAGGGCCGCTACCAGGATCCGCAGGGAGCGATCGAAACCTCGCAGGACATAAGGCCCGTCCCCGCGCCGCCGAGAATTTTCGCCTGACGGCCGGGAATATCGCCGAACGGCCGGAATTCCGTCGAGACGGATGGTTTTCCGGCTTGAAAAACCTCCGTACAGCTAGAAAAACGTCCCGTCTAGCAGACGGGAGGTTTTTCAGCTAGACCGCGGGTTTTTCAGCTAGACCGGAGCTTTTTCAAGGAGACAGGAGGTTTGTCTAGTAGACGGGAGCTTTTTCAAGCAGACAGGACGTTTGTCTAGCTGAAAAACGGGCTGTCTAGCTGAAAAACGGTCTGTCTAGACGGCGGGAGGTGTGTCTGGACGGCCGAAGATCCATCTAGCGAGCGGGAGCCCCGTCTAGCCATCCGCAGACCGGTCAAGGCGGCGGGACGACCGTCTAGCGAGAAAGCCGCCGGTATCGGTTTTTTACACAAACAAACAGCAGAAGCGGCGCGCACAGCGCGCCCTACATATCCGGGCGTTTCAATCCGACACGAGCCCGTAGGGTGCGCTGCGCGCACCATCGACGGTCGCGGTGCGCAGAGCGCACCCTACAGCATCGCCGCCTACGGCAACGGCAGCACCGGCCCCCAATTCCACTCCTCCCGCTCCCCCGAGGTCGCCGTCATCTCCTGTTGCGCGGTCAGCAACTCCAGCGGCTCCGCCGCCCGGCGGAGGTTGTCGTGCTCGGCGCGGTTGTTGCGGACGGCCCCTTCGAGCCAACCGGGCCTGTGGCTGCCGGCGAGGTCGCCGGCGAGGTCGAAGGGGATGAAGAAGGCGTCCTCCGGGTCTGCGAGAATGCCGCGCTGCACGGCACCGTCAGTGAGGGCGCGGTAGAGGGGCGCGAGTCGGGAGAGGATCGACCGGTAGGCCTCCCGAAATCGGCCCCGCAGACGATCCGAGGGCGGCAACGGCTGGGACCCCAGCGCCCGGCGAGCGGCTTCGGCGAGAGCGGGCGACTGGGCCCAGGAGTCGGCGAGGGGATCGGGGAGGCCGAAGCGGGCGAGGTCCACCCGGCGGCCGGAGAAGAGCTTCCCAGCCGCCCGGCTGAGGACCGGCGGCACCGTCTCGCCGCGCGCCCGGCGTCGGCGGCGGTGCAGAGACGCGAGCAGGTCCGCCAGCAGGGCGTCGTTCGTCAACGGCAGGAGGCGCGAAAGATCGGTGGAGAAGCGCTGCCAAAGCTGCGCCGGATCGGCTCCCGGCGCCACCGTCGGCGTCCTCCCGGAGGCCGCGAGCCGCGTGAAGCGGAGGCGAACGCGGTGGAACGCCGCCGCACTGGAGAAGGAGCGAGCCCCGAGAGGCAGCGAGCCGGCGCCGCCGGGATCGAGCAGCGCGGCGGCGACCTCGGCGCCTCCCGTGCTCTCGGCGAGGAGCGCTTCGAGCTTGCCGGCGTCCAGGTAGAGCCGCAGGCGGACCATCCGCACCGGCGGCGCCTCGGGCATCGGCAGCCCGAGCTGAAAGAGTCCGTAGCGCAGGCCGGTCCCCACGACATGCCGCAGGAGGGTGACCCCGAAGTGGGAGAGCGGCGGCAGCGGTCCCGGCAGCAGCAGGGCGCGGCTCAGGACGGGAGGCATCGGGCGAGATTACCCCACGGCGAGGCGCGCGAAGCGGCCGTCCGGAGGGCTCTCCGCCGGGCCAAAACGGGCCCCACTACCGGCCGAGATGCCGATTTGACACTATCGAACGCGCTGCCTTAGACTGCGCTGCGCGTGTCCGTCGGGGCGTAGCGCAGCCTGGTAGCGCACCTGCCTTGGGCGCAGGGGGTCCCCAGTTCAAATCTGGGCGCCCCGATACCAACCTCCGCCTCACGGCTGCACCCTGCGGGCAGGTGGATGGGTCGCGCGACGGCTGCCTGTAGCTCAGTGGATAGAGCGGCGGCCTTCTAAGCCGCGGGTCGGGGGTTCGAATCCCTCCAGGCAGGCCACTGTTCTGGTAAAGAACGTTGTATGGTGAGTGTAGCTCAATTGGTAGAGCACTGGACTGTGGCTCCAGTGGTTGAGGGTTCGATCCCCTTCACTCACCCCAGTCACCCAGCGCGCCCTTAGCTCAGCTGGATAGAGCGACAGCCTCCGGAGCTGTAGGTCAGAGGTTCGAATCCTCTAGGGCGCACCATGTATCTCACTGAAAAACAAATACTTATTCCATCCTGCACTAACGATGGGTAGGGAGCAACATACTGCGCCATTCGCAAAGGATATTTGTACTGAATCGATAATTCTCAGCCGCCCAGCTTCCGCCTCAGCTCTTCGAGCCGTCGCCGATTCTGCTCCATATGGCGGAGGTTCCCCAGTTCTGCCTCGATCGAGATCACATTTTCGAGATACTGGTGAGCTTGGGCGAACTCTCTAAGTTCCTCAGCTAACCTCGAAAGTCGGAATAGCACCATCGCTTCACCGCGGCGATTTCCGATGCTACGTTCGATCTTCAAGCTTTCACGGTAGAGGCGTTCAGCTTCCTGTTGACGGGAGCGACCACCCAGTGCGACCAGCAGACCACCCAAGCTATTGAGTACCATCGCTACACCACGGCGATCTCCTATGCTCCGAAGAAGTTTCAGGCTTCCGTGGTAGAGGTCTTCAGCTTCCTGTTGACGGGAGCGACCGCCCAATGCGACCAGCACACCGCCCAAGCTGTTGAGCACCATCGCTACGTGGCGTTGCAGACCCAGCTCCCGCCCGATTCTCAAGCTTTCTCTGTAGAAGCCTTCAGCTTCCTCTTGACGGGAGTGACCTCCCAATGCAACCAGCACCACGCCCAAGCTGTTGAGCACCATCGCTACGTTGCGTTGCAAACCCAGCTCCCGCCCGATTCTCAAGCTTTCTCTGTAGAGGCGTTCAGCTTCCTGTTGACGGGAGCGACCTCCCAATGCGACCAGCACCCCGCCCAAGCTGTTGAGCACCATTGCGACACCACGGCGATCTCCAATGCTACGAAGAAGTCTCAGGCTTTCGCCGTAGAGGCGTTCAGCTTCCTCTTGCCGGGAGCGGCCGCCTCGGCTCTCCAATATCCGGCCTAAAAGGTGCCCAGAAATAGCCTTCATCAGGTCAGGCCTACCATGCTCCCAGACGAATGCGAAGCGATCTTCGGCAATGGGGTAATTCTGCAGGGCGTATGCATAACGCCCTTCAAAATAGGCCCGCTCTATCCGAAATCCAGAAAGCCACCGCTTTTGCTCTTCAAAAAGATCGATTACTCCCCTTACGTCAGCTAGTTGGTGGGCCTGAGCGGCACTTTCGCCGAAGGCTATTAAGCGTTCGACAGCTCTCTCAGGGTGAAACGGCGCTAAGTGATAAGCTATTCGCCACTCTAGCTCTCGGGCCTCCGGAGCGCTTACGTCCTCTACTTGTCTGCGTTGCTCTTCGAGTTTCTCCACAAGATACTGGTGCAGGCTCAGGTACATTCCATTGTTTTGCTCAAGACGAGAAGAAAAATGTATGCGCGCTGCATCTATAAAACGCCATCGTCCCTGCTCGTAGGGGTAAACAAAGGGTAGGCGCTTTACCTCGGCCCAGGTTCTCCGTGCCGTTCCATTAAGGTTGGCAAAGTCGTGAAGAATCTGGTAAGCGACCTGGTCATCTACAAAGTGCGGCAGTGCACAAAGTTCAGCTGCCTGCACGATCGGCGCAGGTAGCGCTTCGCACAGCAGGTCGTATTCCGTTGCGAGGCTAGACATTAGCCCCACCGCTATCATCGATCAGGCTCAGCCCATGCAAGCGTCTTATCGATAGGCCGCTATGCACGCGGCTTGGGGAACCTGAGCTTAACGAGAATAGGTAGTTGGCTTCGTCCTCAGCCCGGTGAGGTGAAAACCCCTGGCTAACCCGGAAGTGCTCAGCGATCTCATCCTTAGTATAAGGCAACAAGCTAAACAACTGTTCATTTGGGGTTACCTTCTCTACGCCACTGCTCTCAAGCTCTGTCACGACAGCAAGTAGTTTGACGTTCTGCCTTGACAATTCGGGCAAAAACCATCTAATCAACCAACTCAGCGTAGCCGACTCTGCTATATCCACCCGCTCAAGGAGCAGGACCAACGGAGAGCTCTCAGTTAGGACTAGCAATTCCGCGATTAACGCCTGCTCCGCGGGCCTCGGCGCATCGTGAGTTTCGGTCATAGGCGACTGCGAGCCGTAGTAGCCGGGGAAGGAAAAGCCGAATTTTGAAAGTGCATTGGCTACCCTAGTCAGCACGTCAAGGGGGCCGCGCCCGACCGCCTCCTTGAATGCGATATGCACAAGAGAAATGCCCTTGGAATTACAAATGGCCAATAACTCCTTTGCTGCATGACCCCAGTCCGAGTCTACAAAATCAATCACTCGAATGATCTGGCAGCCTTGCCGGCTTTGATCGATTGCCTCCCGGAGTGCCTTAACGAGTTCATGGCGGTTGATCCGTTGCCCTTTCACGATATCGCGCCTGAGTTCATGTAGCGCTTTGATGCTCGCAGGAGATTCCATGAGAGAGCGTCTAACCCCATAGCGATCAGTTGTCTCTTTGATCTCAATCGTGCTGTCCCAAGCTAACTCACCTTCCGTTGATTCTTCGATTTCAGGATTTGTGAGCTCGGATTGCCGGTGCAGTCTTGCGACTATCCAGTCGCGCACGTCAGGGCGGAATTCGTCGGAATCCCGGGGAAACTGCAATGCCAAACGAATCCGTCGATGCTTAGGTGTGCGACCAGCAACCACCTCGACGCTCGTAACATAGTGATGTATGTAGTGGTGCAAGAGCGAGGTAGGGGACAGGGCAAATTCCTGAGGGAATTTGGCGCGACGCTCGTGCAGGTCGAGTTCATCTCCCATGAGTAGCAATGCAGCAAGCAAACCTGCCCTGAATCGCGCTTGGTTGCCGGGTCGATTTGGAAGAGCTCTCAACTCTTCAACTGTCTTGATATAGAAGGAGCTACCGTGCCCCTGGGAGACAAGAGCGATTGGCACAAGATATTGAGGATCATCATCCAGATCAATCCGGAAATCGTCTCGATCTCGCCTCAATGTGCGGTCGATAATAAGTTGCCTTCCACGCTCAGGATGCCTATCGCGTATAAGCTTATAGTCATCCTCGGTGAGCTGCTCGATTCCTCGCCCATCTCCAATTTTGAAGTCCTGCATTCCAATATCATGTAGGTAACAAGCAGCTAGCAAAACGTAAAGCTCATGCGGTGTCAGTGCCTGGGCTGTGCTCTGGAGCCGTTCCAATATACTACCTAGGTGCTCAATGATGTATCGTGAATGCGTTGTCGCTCGGTGATCGGTAAACCACTTGAGCCTCTGCTCGGCCCATATGGCCTCAGATGAGGCGCGCACGAGAACTAGCCTTGCGTAGAGATCTAGTCTCGGCACGCTTTGGTCGCAGAGATCTTTTAATTCCTTTTCAAGATCAATCGCCATAAGCTTCTACTTGTCGCAGCAAACCGTCTGTGCATCGCTCCCCGAGCCGCGGGCCCTTCAGCGTGCTCCTTTGGCTTCGCCTTGTCCCTAGAATAATCGCCATGCCCCCTATTTCGTCCTATGGCTCGCGATCCATTTATCGTACGGCAGTACAGCATCCTCGTCAACCAAAAGGCTTGCCAACCAAGAGGAGCGACGTAAACACTGGTACAGAACCACTTAAGTCCTTTCGTCGCCTACGGAGGGGAGGAGGGCCGCTTATAGAGTCGCCTGTCTGACCATCCTGGATGCCCAGGTCCAGATCGACAAGTTCGTCGTGGCCAACTCCTGTCCGCCGGCGGACCTCTCCCCCGACGTCGACGGCGACGGCGACGGCGACGGCGACATCGTAGGGTACTCCTGCAACGCGCCGGCGGTCTCGTTCGTGCCTTTCAACACCGGCGGCAGCATCGGACCCGGCACCCATCGGCTGGAGTTCTTCATGTCGTCGCAGACGACGGGGGGCACCCCCACGCCCTACAACGTGACGGCGTTCAACTTCGTCATCTACGACCGTAGCGGCAAGGTCTTGAAGACGATCAGCCAGCCCTCCCAGACGGCTAGCCTCGGAAGCGGGGGGAGCATCTTCTATAGCTTCAGCTTCTAGCCTTGTAGCTATTCCATGGGCGGACTACTGGAGCCTGCCGGCTCACATGCCCTCGGGCGGCGGTGGGGCAGGCGGCTCGTTGTCTTCGGGAGGCCGCGGTTCGGCGACGAAGCGGAGGCCGGCGCAGAGCAGGACTCCGAGCACGGCGACGGTGACGCCGAGCGGCTTGCCGTGCCAGAGTCCGGCGAAGCCCTCGCGGATCTCGGTCGCCAGGACGTTCGCCTGGCCGCCGTACATCTCCAGCTGCCGCAGGTAGGCCTTGGTCTCGGGCAGCTCGTCGTCCGCTGGCGGCCTCTGGCTCGCCGCGATGTAGATCGCGAGGCCGGCGACGACCCCGACGGCGAGCGCGACGTTGCCGAGCAGCCGTAGCAGGGTGCCGCGATCGAGCCCACTCCAACTCATGCGCGGCCTCGCGGCCGCCGCTGCATCGCGGGGGCGGAGGGGGCAGGGGCACCGGTCATCGACCGAGGTTAGCACGCGGCCTTCCGAGAGGGCCGGCCCCGAGCTATTCTCAGCTTCCTGCGCTCTCCTCAAGATCTCTCTGTCAGCCGGCTTCTCACAAGACGCGGCCCAAAGACGTTTGACGTGCAGCGAGAGACGCACCTTCTCGACCCGCCAGAGGTCGTATTGCCCCTGCTGGGCAAGCCAGCCTTCTGCGCACCACGAGAGGACTAGCAGGTAAGCAAAATACAACTAAATACAGCGTAACCCGTCACGTAAAACTCCGCTCCAGACTGGTAGCAACTCCGGGTGATCACAACGCTGAAATTGCAGACACCGTCAAGACCCTCCACCTGAGTGCAGACGTATGCAGCATTGGTACTCAAAGTGTTGTTCAGAGCGGCTGTGGCATCAGCACAGCTGAAGGCAGCGTCCGTGATACCGGGAGGTGTGGGCGAAGTATATTGGTGGGCCAAGCACCTGTGCCCACAGGTCGACGTAGACAGAAAAGCAGCAGCGGGCACTGAGGTCAAGGGACAGAGGTTCCCAAAGACGGACACCTCCAGTTGAGGCGACACCTCCGCAGCAGCGGTGTAAGAGAACCCAACGAAGCCTACCACGATCAGCACAAGTGCGACGCCACGCATGACGACCCCTCCCCGGAAGGCGAAGCACGAAATTGCGCTTTTGCCAATATCCTGAGTCTATCACGGGGAAAGATACCAACGTAGCAGTGCTCGGCCAGCCGCGCCCCAGGGCACCTGCCTTGGGCGCAGGGGGTCCCCATCGCTGGACCTCCTCCGTCACGGGTCGCGAGCCGGCAGCTTGGCTCCTTTGATCACGAGCCACAGCATGATCGCCAGCTCACCGAAGAAGGCGGGCTGAGAGTAGGTAAACACCTTCCCCTGGTATTGCGGCAACAGCTCGCCCGTAAGGCTCAGGATCACATACGCGAAGCCGCCGAAGGCGAGCCAGACGCCCAGGAACCGCGGCAGGAAACGCGACCTGTACACGAGCACGGCCAACGGCAGCAGCCATATCCCCCAAAGAAGTTCGGCGGCAGTGTTCTGATGGTCACGCAGCTTGAGGAACAGCACGGCCAGCGCGTCCCGCTGAGGTTTGTCGAAGGCGGCAAGGAAATCGCCTCCGCGCACGACCATGAGGGCGGCAGCGTCGCTCACCACACCAACGAAGTTGATGAGGGCCGGCATCACGCCCCCGAAGATCACCACCAGCACCGCGAGGTGCTGGTCCACTCCCTTGAACAACCGGTAGAAGGCGAGCACGAGGAAGATCAAGATCACCGCGCAGGCCAGGTCGCCCACGATGCCGAAACGGAAGAGCCACTCGTGAGCGGCGATGTTGTCGACCGTAGCGGCCGCGTTCCCGTGCACGAACAGTTTGGTGGGAATATAGATGAGGCGCAGTGGACCGATGAGGACAAGGAGCAGGTACCAGAATCCGGCCACTCTCCCTGGATTGTGGGTCGAGCTCATGTTCCCTCCCTCGTTGAATGGGAAGCGTCTAGCCCGAGATACGCCGAAGCCGGTCAAAAGTTGCTGCCGGCTGAGCGGTGCGTAATCCTTCCCTCCTCCGCCGTATATACCGCGGATGCCGTCCGAGACCATGAGCCTAACCCTGGCGCATAGCGTTGAGCCCGCCGAGAGCGCGCACATCGCGCGCGGCCTGCGCGCCCGCGACGTCGCGCTCCTCGGCCATCTGGTCGAGCGCTACCAGACGCAGCTCGTGCGCTACTTGATCTACCTGCTCGGGCGGCGGGAGCACGTCGAGGACCTGGTGCAGGAGACCTGGCTGCGGGTGCTCGAGCGCGGCCGGCAGTACGACGGCCGCATGCGCTTCGAGCCCTGGCTCTTCGCCATCGCCCGCCACCTGGCGCTCGACCTGGTGCGCCGCCGGCGCGTCCTCAGCCTCGACGGCGCGCGGCAAGACGGAGCGGCGGAAGACGACGGGAGCTTTCCGGCCTGCCTCCCCGCCGGCGGCCCCTCGCCGTTCGAGGCTGCCGCGCGAAGCGAGGACGCCGCCCGTCTCGCCGCCTCGCTCGCGGCGCTCGAGCCGATCTATCGCGAGGCCCTGCTGCTGCGCTTCCAAGAGGAGATGTCGCTCCTGGAGATCGCGGGCGTCGTGGGGGCGCCGGTGTCGACCGTGGCGTCGCGGATCCAGCGCGGCCTGGCGGCGCTCCGCGCGCGGCTGGCGAGAGAGGAGGATGCCGATGGACGTTCATGAGGAGGCCCGCGCGCTCATCGCGAGCTGCCTGGCGGCCGACGCCACCGCGGCCGAGCGCCAGCGCCTCGCGGAGCACCTCGCGGCATGCCCCGAGTGCCGGCGCGAGATGGAGCTCTCGCGGCGCGCCGTCCGTGCGCTCGGCGAGATCACCTTCGCGGCCGTCCCCGAGCTCGACGGCCGGGTGCGGGCCGCGCTCGCCCGGCGCTCTCGCGAGCTCGCTCTAGAGAGCGCACGCCGGCGCAAGAGGCTCCTGGGATTCGCGGCCGCGATCGCCATGACGGCGGCCGGCTCGCTCGCGGTCTGGAAGGGCGCCGCCGGGATGCCGGCGGCGCGC
>DATNKQ010000168.1:0-2291 GCA_035603315.1 Thermoanaerobaculia bacterium | reverse complement strand
CTGCCGTAGAAGCGCAGGCTCATCTCCGGGAAGCGGGTCTGCAGGCGCTTCAGGAAGGCGATCGTCTCGTCGTAGCTGGGGGTGGAGCGGAAGCCGTCGGCCTCGGCGGGCGTCAGCCACTCGCGGGGGACCGGCTCCTCGCCCGGGACCGCCGCGACCGCCGCCGGCGGCCGTGATCCGAGCGCTGCGACGGCGACAACGGCTACAGCAAGAGCTCCTCCGCGCATCGAGATCCTCCTCCGGTCTGCCCGAGTCGACGCCAAGGATAGAACGGAACGCGGATTCGCGGAGGATTGCGGTAGGCTTTCTGACGACGCCCTTTTCCCCGACGATGAACGCGCGCTCCTGGGTCTCGCTCGCCGGCCTCCTCTTCCTCCTGCCTGTGCCGTCGGCGGCGGCGGAGAAGTCGCTGCACTGGAGCGACTTCTCGGTTGCCGCCCGGCTCGACGCCGACGGGCGGCTGCACGTCGCCGAGCGCCAGACGATGGTTTTCACTGGCGACTGGAACGGCGGCTATCGCGAGTTCCGGCTGAATCCCGGACAGCGGCTCACCTTCGACCGCCTCTCCCGTCTCGACCCCGAGACCGGGACGGCGCACGAGCTGACACGCGGCAACCTCGACCGCGTCGACCACTACGAGTGGACGAGCAGCCATACGCTGCGTTGGCGCAGCCGCTTGTCCACGGATCCGCCGTTCGATGCCACGCCGCTGACCTACCTTCTTGAATACAGGTTGACGGGCATCCTGCGTCCGAAGGGAGAGCTGTACCGGCTGGACCACGGCTTCGCCTTCTCCGACCGCGATGGCGGCATCGACCGCTTCATCTTGAGCTTCGACCTCGACCCGGTGTGGACGGAGGTGCCGCCGGAGCCGATACCCATCCGGCTGGAGCGGCACGACCTCCCTTCCGGCCAGAACGTGGTGGTAAAGATGGACCTGCGCTACCGGGGAGCAGGCTGGCCGGCGGCGGTCGCCTGGGTGGCGCCGCCCGCCTTCAGGATGGCGGTCTTCGCCATCCTGCTGGCGGCCATGGTCGGTCTCTACCTGCCCTTCCGCCGCAGCCAGGCGGCTCTCGGCCGCTTCACTCTTCCCACGGTCCCAAACGCGTTGGAAGAGGGATGGCTCAAGGAGAACGTCTTCGACCTCCTGCCCGAGGAGGTGGGAGCCCTGTGGGACGATCGGGTAGGTGCGCCCGAGGTGGCCGCGGTCCTCGCGCGGCTGGTCGCCGAGGGGAAGCTGGCGAGCGAGGTCCGCCCGGGAGGGCTGCTCAAGAAGCCGGTCCTTCATCTGCGGCGGCTGGCCGCCGCCGGCGGCTTCGAGGGCTACGAGAAGAAGCTCGTGGACAAGCTCTTCTTCGACGGCCGCGAGGAGACCGACACCGAGCTCGTCCGCAAGCACTACCGCCGCTCGGGCTTCGACCCGGCGGCTCTCATCGAACCGGGCATCAAGGGCCGCCTGCACAAGCACCCGGGGCTCGCCGGCCAGACCCGCGCGCCAAGCCGTCTGCGGACGCTGGTCCTTCTCCTTGCGGGCTTCGCCCTCCTGGCTCTCGAGGTGGCACGGAGCTGGGACCAGGGGCTGGTCCTCGGCGCGCTGCAGTTCGTCTGGGTCCCCTTCTTCTACGTTCCCGGCCTCCTGGCCGCCGTGGCCTGGAGGAAGCGCACCGAGCACCTGAATCTCGCTTCCCTGACCTTCCTCCTGCCGGGCCTGGCGATTGCCGGCGCCGGCGCCTTCCTCGCCTGCTTCGACGACTGGTTCCGCGGCGTCTCCTTCTTCATCCAATCGGGGCCGGCCGGCAACCTCGCCCTCGCCGTCTTCCCGCTGGCCGCGTTCTCCAGCCTGCTCAATAACGCCTGCAGCCGCGAGACCCCGGCGACGATCCGCAAGCGCCAGCTCCTCCTGCTCGCCCGCCGCCACCTGGCACGCGAGCTCGAGAGCCGCCAGCCGGCCCTGCGCGACGAATGGTTCCCCTATCTTCTGGCCTTCGGCCTGGAGCGCGACGTCGACCGCTGGTTCCACGCCTTCGGCACGGCTGCAGGCGGGGCGACCGGCGCGGCCGGCGGCTTCGCCTCCTCGTCGTCGACGTTCAGCAGCGGCGGCGGCTCCGGTGGGTTGGGGGGCGGGTGGACGGGCGGCGGCGGCTCGTTTGGCGGCGCCGGCGCGAGCGGTTCCTGGGCGGCGGCGGCGTCCGGGCTGGCCGGAGGCGTCTCCGCCCCCGGCTCCAGCGGCGGGGGTGGAGGCGGTGGAGGCGGCGGGGGCAGCTCGGGCGGGGGAGGGGGCGGCGGGTGGT
>DATNKQ010000159.1:0-8283 GCA_035603315.1 Thermoanaerobaculia bacterium | reverse complement strand
GGGCCGGCGGCAGCCGCCAGTTCGGCGCGCGAGGCCGTCACCTCGTCCGCGAGCTCGACGGCGGAGCAGGACGTGAGGTCGCGGTGGGTCCGCCCGTGGGAGCCGATCTCGACGCCGGCAGCCGCCAGGCGCGCGAGGTCGGCAGCTCCCAGGAGGCGCTCCTCGCGCTCGCCCGCCGCGCGGTCCCAGCGGTTGATGCCGCCCAGCTCGGCGCTGACGGCGAAGAGGGTGGCGGTCATCCCCCGCGGCTGCAGCTCGGGCCAGGCGTGGTCGAGGAAACAGCGGCAGCCATCGTCGAAGGTGAGGACGACGCTCTTGCCGGGGAGCGGCCGGCCGTCCCAGGCGCGCTCGGCCGCCTCGGCGAGGGTCCAGGTGCGGTAGCCCCGCCCCGCCAGCACGTCGAGGAGGGCCGCCAGCTCGCGGCGTGGCAGGTAGCTGTCGGCATGGAGCGGCGGCGGCGAGAGCGGCGGCGGCTCGACGTGGTGGAGCATGAGCACCGGCGTGGCGAGGCGCGTCTGCGTCATTTGAGGTTGGACAGCAGCTCGGCGTAGGCGCGGACGGTGGCGGCGACGGGGAAGCGGCCGGCGCGCATGCGCGGCAGGTCGCCCCATTCGCGGTCGAGGGCGGTGCTCAATCCCGCGGCGTAGCTCTCGACGTCGGCCGGCTCGCAGAAGAGGCCGGCGTAGCCAACCACCTCGCGCCTCACCTCGTCGTCCGGGGCGACGCAGGGGCGCCCGCAGGCCATGGCTTCCAGGTAGGCGAGCCCGAACGACTCGGTGAGCGAGGGGAGCGTAAAGCAATCGGCGGCGGCGTACCAGGACGGCATGTCGGTCCGCGGCGCCACCGTCCGCAGGTAGCGACCGGGGAGGCGCGCGGCGGCCAGGCGGTCGACCGCTGCCGCCTCCGGCCCCTGCCCCAGGACGACGAGGCTCGCCCGCCCCAGCCGCGCCACCGCCTCGACCGCCAGCGCCATCCGCTTGTGGGCGTCGACGGCGCCGGCGGCGAGGACGATCGGCCGCGGCAGGTCGAGCGCGACCGGCGTCACGCCCGGCCGGAAGAGATCGAGGTCGACGCCGTGGGGGATCACCTCCACCCGCGCCCGCGGCGCCCGCCCGCGGATCATCCGCGCCGCCGCCTCGGTGAAGGCGACCACCCGGTCCGGCCGCTGGCGCGCGAAGGCGCCTTCCCACTTGGGGTCGTTGCCGTGGGCGATGTCGACCCACGGCACCCCGCGGCGCCGCCGCAAGAACCGCGCGCCCCAGGCGCCAACGAGCCCCCCCTCCATCACCACCGCCTCGAACCCTCCGCGGAAGAGGCGACGCAGGGCGGAGAGGGCGGCGGTGTCCCATTCCAGGTTCTGGGGGTCGAGGAAAAGGGTGTCGAGCACCTTCTTCCCCAGGCGACTGCCGGAGTAGATCCCGTTGACGAGCCGCTGGTCTCGGGGAACGGCGCGGACGCGGGCGTGGGGGAGGGCTACGTCGCCGCGGCAGAAGAGGGTGACGTCGAAGCCGTGGCGATCGCGGAGCGCCGTCGCCAGCTCGACGACGAAGGCCTCGGCGCCGCGCTGGACGACCCCCACCCCGGGCATGACGAACGCGACTCTCATGCTGTCCCCGGAGCGCCGGCGTCGAGCCCCAGCGCCGGGGCGAAGAGCGACTGCAGCGGCCGCTTGAAGCGCAGCAGGTAGGCGAGGCCGGCGAGGCCGGCGGCGGCGAGCGAGGCGGCGAAGCGCGGCCAGGTTGCGCCCGGGAGCGCCCAGGCGATGAGGAGGAAGAGGGGGAGCGGCACCAGGTAGACGAAGGCGAGGTCGCGCGCGAGAAGCCAGAACTCGGGGCCGCAGATCCGCCAGACGCGGAAGGCCATGAGCAGGTTGCCGAGGAGCAGGTAATTGGCCCAGGCCATGCCCGAAGCTCCCAGGGCGCGGGTGAGGAGGATGCCGAAGACGAGGAGGGAGGCGAGGTTGAGGGCGACGATGGCCAGCCAGCCGCGGTCGTGGCCCTCCACCTTCAGGAGCTCGCCGCCGAGGCGCGAGAAGGGGTCGGTCAACGGCACGAAGCAGAGGATGCGCAGGAGCGGCACCGCCGGTCCCCAGCGGTGGCCGATGAGGATCTTGAGCAGCACCACGTCGGCGTTGCAGAAGAGGAAGTAGGCGGCCAGCGTCTCCAGGGCCAGGATGGTCACCGTTCCCAGCCGGTAGGCGGCGAGGAAGCGCGGCCGGTCGCCGTGCCGGTACTCGACGAGCGCCGGGTAGAGCACGCGGGCGACCGCCGGCAGCACCAGCGCCTGCAGGCGGAACCCCCAGTCGCGGGCCTTGCCGTATTGGCCGACGGTGGCGGCGTTGGTGAAGGCGCCGAGGATGAACCGCGAAACGTAGGGGACGGGCAGCGCCATCAGGGCGATGAAGAAGAGGTAGATGCTGCTGCCGATGAGCGGCAGGACGAGCTTGGGGTCGAGCTCGAGGCGGATCCGCCCCCGCGCCCGCCACCAGAGGAGGGCGGCGAAGAGGGCGGCGCCGGCGAGCTCCCCGGCGACCAGGCTCCAGACCCCGGCGCCGCGGACGGCCAAGGCGATGGCGACGACGGCGATCGACAGCCCGCGGAGGATCTCCGGGGCCACCAGCCGGCCGACCTGGAGCTCGCGCTCGAAGAAGAGCTTGGGGACGACGGAGAGGCCGTCGAGCAGCACCCACAGCGAGTAGACGCGGAGGACGGCGGGGAGCTGCGGGTCGAGGCCGGCGAAGAGGGGAGCGCCGAGGGCGAGGAGAGCGGTCAGGGCCGCCCCCGCGCCGCTCACCCAGAGGAGCACGCTGCCGTAGGGCCGGCGGGGGTCGCGGATGAGCTGGTAGGGAAGGCCGAGGTCGCGAAAGATGCTGGCGATCATCACCACCCCGAGGGCGAGGTCGAACACCCCGTGCCCGCCGGGCAGGATGAGCCGCGCCAGGACGAGGTCGCCGGCGGCGCGGATGAGCAGGCGGCCGAGCTGGCTGCCGTAGGCCGCCAGGGTCGAGGCGAGGAAGCGCCGCTCGGTGGTGAGCAGGGGCGCCGGGTCGGTAGGGTTCATTGTGGCCAGCCCGCGAGGACAGCGCGATACCAAGCGCGGCGGAAGGCGACGACGGCGGGGAGGGCGCGGAGGCAGCCGCGGAGGGCGGGGTGGGAACGGAAGATGGCGAGGCTGCCGGCGACCGCCTTGACCGGCGCCGTGAGCGCCAACCGCCGCCGGCTCCGCCAGGTCGGCCCGGTGCCGAAAACCTCGGGGTGGCGGGCGCGGAAGCGATGGAAGTGCTGGCCGTACCAGGCGGCGTGGGCGAGGACGGCGGGTCGAGTCTGGCGCACCGCCGCATGCTCCACCAGGGCGGCCGGCACGAAGGCGGTGGTCAGGCCCTCCCGGCGGGCGCGCAGCACCCAGTCGTGGTCCTCGCTGGTGGGGAGGGTCTCGTCGAACGGGCCCACCCGCTCCCAAGCGTCGCGCCGGACCGCCAGGTTGAGCGTCCCCAGCGGGCGCTGGGTGTCGGACTCCGCCGGGCGGTCAGGGAGGAGCTCGTGGAAGGAGGCGATGTTGTCCGCCAGCGCCCAGCGGCTGCCGTCGCGGGGGAAGGTGACAGCGCCGCCCGCCACCGGCGCCTCGTCGAGGGCCGAGGCGAGGGCTTCGATCCAGCCCGGGGACGGGCGGCAATCGGCGTCGGTGAAGAGGAGGCGCTCGCCGCGGGCCGCGGCCACCCCGCGGTTGCGCGCCGCCGCCGGGGAGAGGCGCTCCGCCGTCTCGACGAATCGCACGGCGCCGTCGCTCCCCGCGCCGCGGGGCACCAGGCCCAGAGCGTCGCGCCCCACCACCAGCACTTCGACCGCCTCCGACGGCGCTCCCTGGCGGGCGAGTGCCGCAAGGGTGCGATCGACGACCGGCGAGTCGAGGTTCGGGATCACCACGCTGAGGCGAGGGGCTGGCAAGGCTTGAGCTCCGGCGAACCGCGCCATCCTATCGCGCGCCGCGCCCGCCCTACGACCGCGTCCGGCGCTGCCGGATCATCCGGCCCCAGTGCTGCGAGCGCAGGCCGTGGACCTTCCTGATCCGTTCCTCGGCCACGCGCCCGGCGGCGGCCTGGGTGGGGATCGACTCGCTGCGCGAGATCTCGAAGACCCGCATCATGTTGAGGTAGATGCCGCGGGTCATGCGCATGGCGCGATCCTGGTGGTACCCCGTCATCAGCTCGTTGTAGACGTTGATCAGGCCGCCGGCGTTGATGACGAAGTCGGGGGCGTAGAGGATGCCGCGCTCGTGCAGCGCCCGGCCGTCGCGGTCCTCCTCGGCGAGCTGGTTGTTGGCCGCGCCGGCGACGATCTTGGCGCGCAGGCGGGGGATCGACGTCGGATTGAGGACGGCCCCCAGGGCGCAGGGGGCGACGATGTCGCACTCGACGCCGAGGATCTCGTCCGGAGCGACGATCTCGGCGCCCAGCTCCGCTTTCGCCCGTTCCGTCGCCTCGCCGTCCAAGTCGGCGGCGACGAGCTCCGCCCCCTCCTCCTTGAGATAGGTCGCCAGGTGGTAGCCGACGTTGCCCAGCCCCTGCACCGCCACGCGCTTGCCGGCCAGCGCGGCGTCGCCGAACTGCCAGCGGGCCGCCGCCTTCATGCCCTGGAGGACGCCGAAAGCGGTGACCGGCGAGGGGTCGCCGCCGCCGCCGTGGGCGGGGTTGACGCCGGTCACCCAGCGGGTCTCCGTGAGGATGACCTCCATGTCCTCCATGTCGGTGCCGACGTCCTCGGCGGTGATGTAGAGGCCGCCCAGCTCCTCGACGTACTGGCCGAAGCAGCGGAAGAGCGCCTCGCTCTTGTGCTTCTTGGGGTCGCCCAGGATGACCGCTTTGCCACCCCCCAGGTTGAGGCCCGCCGCGGCCGCCTTGTAGGTCATCCCGCGCGACAGCCGGAGCACGTCCGTCAGCGCCTCGTCCATGCTGGCGTACGGCCACATCCGCACCCCGCCCAGGCCGGGCCCGAGCACCGTCGAGTGCACGGCGATGATCGCCTGCAGCCCCACCTGCGGGTTCGAGCAGAAGAGCACCCGCTCGTGGCCCATGGCCGACATCTGCTGGAAGAGCTCCATCCTGCTTCCTTTCCGGGCGGCTTGCGACTGCTCTGTGGATTCCGCCGGCGGCAGCGGGCGGGGGCGCCAAGTCTAGCCGAAGGGAAGAGGCCGGTAAATGGCGTCCGCAGGAAGCTCGACGCGCGGACGTGAGGGTCGCGGCCGCCTGGACCGGAACTGGCAAGATCGTTGCTTCCATACCTCCCGCAGGGCTTCCCGCAGTGGGCAGACCGCGGAGAGGATCGATGCTAGACCGCCTGTCAGCCAAAGATCGAGGAGACGAGCCGGAACCGCCGCGACGGCGGCCGCAGCCCGTCCCGCCGCGCCGCGCGGGGCGGGCCTGGCGGCCGCGGAACGGCCTGCTGTGGGCGGCGGGGATCGTTGGCGCGATCCTCCTCGTCCTCTTCGTCGTCTCCAGCCAGTTCGACGGCTACCTGCGGCGGACACTCGAAGCGAGGATGAACCAGCGCCTCAAGGGCTATAGCGTGAGCCTCGGGCACGCGCACCTGGGGCTGCCGAACCTCGCGCTCACGTTGAAAGACCTCGTCGTCCGCCAGCAGGCCAACCCCGAGCCGCCGGTCGTCGACATCCCCCGCTTGAAGGAGAGCATCGAGTGGCGGGAGCTCCTCACGCTCCACCTGGTCAGCGACGCCCGGCTCGACCGGCCGCGCATCCACCTCGACCTGCCGCAGCTGCAGAGCGAGGCGAACGATCCCGTCAGCGTCAAGGACCGCGGCTGGCAGCAGGCCCTGGAATCGATGTACCCGCTGAAGCTCAATCACTTCCAGATCGACGAGGGAGACATCGTCTACGTCGACGCGGACGGCGAGAGGCCGCTCCACGTGTCGCACTGGAACCTGCGGGCGGAGAACATCCGCAACATCCATTCGCGCGACCGCGTCTACCCCTCGCCGGTCCATACCGACGGGGTGATTTTCGACACCGGCCGCGGGGTCGCCGACGGCAATGCCGATTTCCTCGCCGAGCCCTTCTTGGGCCTCCATGTCCTCTACGAGCTGGAGAAGGTCCCGCTCGATCTGCTGCGGCCGTTGAGCGCGCGCGCGAACCTCGAGCTCCACGGCGGCATTCTCGCCTCCAAGGGCGAGCTCGAGTACGGACCCCGGCATCGCGAAGCGCGCATCGCCGACGTCACCGTGCGCGGCCTGCGGCTCGACTACCTCCACAGCCCGGCGACCACCGCCGCCGAGAAGCGGCGCGGCGCCGCGGTGGCCAAGGCGGCCAAGAACCCGCAGCCGCCGGTGCCGTACCGGATCGCGCGCCTGCGCGTCCTCGGCAGCGAGATCGGCATCGTCAACCGCGCGCCGGACCATCCGTACCGGCTCTTCCTCACCGACACCGACCTCGAGGTCACCAACGTCTCGACCGGCTTCGGCGAACCGGCCCACGCCAAGCTCACCGCCCGCTTCATGGGCAGCGGCACGGCGCACGGGGAGGCCCGCTATCGCGAGGCCGGCGGCAACCCGGACCTCGACCTCTCGGTCGCCGTCGAGGGTGCCAATCTCCCGGCGTTGAACGACCTCTTCCGCTCCTACGGGAACTTCGACGTCGCCGCGGGGAGCTTCTCCCTGTACACCCAGATGCGGGTGAAGGACAGGAAGATCAGCGGCTACGTCAAGCCGCTCTTCCATGACGTCAAGGTCTACGATCCCCAACAGGACAAGGACAAGCCGCCGCTCCACAAGCTCTACGAGAAGATCGTCGGCGGCGTCTCCCACGTGCTTGAGAACCACCAGCGCGAAGAGGTTGCCACCCAGGCCGACCTCTCGGGCTCGGTCGACTCCCCCAAGACCAGCACCTGGCAGATCGTCGGCCGCCTGCTCGAGAACGCCTTCGTCAAGTCCATCCTGCCCGGCTTCCAGCAGACCTTCAAGAAGGCCCAGAAGGGGAAGTAAGGCGTCGTCTCGCCGTCAGTTCTTCGTGCGGCGGGAGGTCCACTGGAGATAGCTCTTCCAGGCCTCCGGCTGGCCCGGCGGCGCCACCTCGAACTCGCCGGTCAGCCCATCCTCCGCGGCTTTCGTATAGGTGAGGCGGAAGCGCGGCGCCGAGGGGTCCGGCGCGGTGACGAAGGTGACTCGCCGGCCGTCGGCCGACAGCGCTCCGGCGTAGTGGAGGACGTGCCCCTCGCTGTCGAAATAGGCCGCCGCCATCCCCTTCCCGTCCGGGTAGACGATCATCAGATCGTCGTGCCGGCTCGCCGGCCGACCCTCGGCCGCCGGGTACTCCGCATGGTTGCGGCGCACGAGGATCTTCTCCCCGAGGTCGAGCTGGAACGAGAACGTCCCTGATCCCGCGCCCGGCTTGCCGCCGCCCTCTCCGGCCCAATCGCCCACCAGGAACCGCCAGCCGGCCCAAGGGTCGGGCTGCGCGGTGGGCGCCGGTGCGGACGCGGTCTGCGCCAGGACGAACGAGGAAGCCAGCAGGGTGCAGGCGAGAACGGAGACTATTTTTCGCATGGTTCTCCTAGGGGGCTTCGATGCCTTCGAAGAGGCCGAGCTGGGCTCCCGCCGGCCGCGGCCGCCGGAAGGCGGCCGTCGAGAGCTCGAGGTCGCGGGAGTCGAGCCCGTAGCGGCGGCAGGAGGTCTCGAAGAGGGCATGGATCTGCTCCGCGAAGATCCCCTCGCCGCGCATGCGGCTGCCGAAGCGGGGATCGTTCAGCCGCCCGCCGCGCATCCCACGAATGCGGTTCAGCACCTTCTCGCGGCGGTCCGGGTAGTGCTCGGCAAGCCACTGCTCGAAGAGGCCGGCGACGGCGCCGGGCAGGCGCAGAGGGATGTGGTGCGCGGCCCGCGCGCCGGCCTGCGCGGCGGCCCCGAGGATGGCCGGCAGTTCATGGTCGGTCAGGCCCGGCACCACCGGCGAGGCGAGGACGGCGACGGGGATGCCACGGGAAGTCAGATGGGCGATGGCGTTCAGGCGGTCCTGCGGACGCGAGGCTCGCGGCTCCATGCGGCGGGCGAGCTCGGGGTCCAGAGTGGTGATCGACAGGCAGACGAGCGCCGCCTGATGGCCCGCCAGCTCTGCCAGGAGGTCGGCGTCCCTCTCGACGAGGGCGTTCTTGGTGATGATGGCGACCGGATTCCGGAACTCCGCCAGGACGGCCAGGCAACGGCGGGTGATCTCCAGGCGCCGCTCGACCGGCTGGTAGGGGTCGGTGACGCCGGAGATGGCGATCACCTGCGGCTCCCA
>DATNKQ010000144.1:0-3738 GCA_035603315.1 Thermoanaerobaculia bacterium | reverse complement strand
AGCCGCGGTCGCGTTCCAGTCCACGAGGATCTGCCGCTCCTCGGCTGCGGCGAGTAGGGGGAGGTCGCCGATCCGCAGCTCCGGGCCGGCCGCGGCTCCGGCGAGGAGCCGCGCAAGCTGGCCGGTCAGCCGCCGGGCGGTTGCCGCGTCGAAGAGGTCGGTGTTGAACTCGAGGCCTCCGGAGAGCCTCCCGCCGTTCGCGGCCGCCAAGGCGAGGAGCAGTTCGAGCTTGGCCGTGCCGTTGTGGACGGGGACCTCCTCGGCAGTCGCGCCGGGCAGGCGGAGGGCCGGGGGGGCGCCGTCCGCGAGGACGAGCAGAACCTGGAACAGCGGGCTCCGGGAGAGGTCGCGCCCGGTCCCCGCCAGCTCCACCAGACGCTCGAAGGGCACGTCCTGGTTCTCGTCGGCGGCGAGGACCGTCTCGCGCACCCGGCCAAGCAGCTCAGCGAAGCGCGGGTCACCGCCGAGGTCGACGCGCAGGGGCAGGGTGTTCACAAAGAGGCCGATCAGCCCCTCTAATTCGGGCCGGCGCCGGTTCGCCATTGGCGTGCCCACCAGCACCTCCGCGGCGCCGCTCGCCCGGTGGAGCAGGGTGGACCACCCGGCCAGCACGGTCATGAACAGGGTCGCGCCCAGGCGCCGGCCGAGGGTCCGCAGGTCGCGCACCAGCTCCGCCGGAAGGGTCAGGGGCTCGACCCGGCCGCGGAATGTCTGCACCGCCGGCCGCCGACGGTCCACCGGAAGCTCAAGGGCGGCGGGCGCGCCGTCGAGCCGCTCGCGCCAGAAGCCGAACTGGGCCGCGAGCGCTCCGGCCTCGAGCCACTTGCGCTGCCAGAGGGCGAAGTCGGCGTATTGGACGGGCAGCGGCCGTGGCGCCGGCGGCTCTCCGGTCCTCGCAGCGGTGGAGAAGAGCTCCAGCTCGTGTAGGAGGAGGTCCGCCGACCAGCCGTCGAAGGCGATGTGGTGGACATCGAGAAGGAAGAGGTGCTCCTCTTCGTCCAGGCGCAGCAGGGCCGCCCGGCAAAGCGGTCCGGCGGCGAGATCGAAGGGGTTCCGCGCCTCTGCGCCGGCCTGCCGCGCCGCCTCCGCCGGCCGCGCAGCCGGGGGCAGCCCTGTCAGGTCGATGACCGCCAAGGGGAAGCGCGGGACGGTGGAGATCTCTTGGACCGGCCGCCCCGAGGCCTCGGGGAAGGTGGCGCGTAGCGCCTCGTGGCGCTCCGCCACCGCGGCGAGGGCGGCGGCGAGGACCGGAACCGCCACCGGGCCTTGCAGGCGCAGGGCCAACGGGATGTTGTAGGCCGGATTCCCGGGCTCCAGACGGTCGAGGAACCAGAGCCTCTCCTGGGCGAAGGAGAGAGGAAGGGCGCGGTCACGCGGCACGGGGACCAGGGGTGGAGCCCTTCTCTCTACGCTCCCCTGACGGGCCGCTTCGACGGCCACTGTCAGCTTCTCCACGCTCGGCCGCTCGAACAGGACTCGCAGCGGCAGCTCGATTCCGAAGACGCCCTGCAGCCGCGAGACCACCCGGGCGGCCAGCAGCGAATGGCCGCCCAGCTCGAAGAAGTCGTCCCGAACGCCCACCCGGTCGACCCGCAGCACCTCCGCCCAGATCCCGGCGAGGAGCTCCTCGGTCGGAGTGCGGGGCGCCACGAACTCCGCTTCGACGCCGGCTCCGGCCGGTAGGGCCCGGCGGTCGATCTTGCCGTTGAGCGTCCGTGGCAGAACGGGGAGGAACTGAAAGGTGGAGGGGATCATGTACGCCGGCAGCCGGCCGCCGAGATGGCGGCGCAGGTCCGGCACGCCGGCCTCCGCCGGCGCCACGTACGCGGCCAGCGAGCGCCCACCGCTGGGCAACTCCCGGACCACCACCGCCGCCTCGCGGACCTGCGAGTGCTCGCGAAGCACCCGTTCGATCTCCTCCAGCTCGACGCGGAAGCCGCGCACCTTGACCTGGTGGTCGAGCCGGCCCAGGTGCTCGAGCTCGCCCGATGCGAGCCAGCGGGCCAGGTCACCCGTGCGGTAGAGGCGTCCTCCGGGAAGCGCCCCCCAGGGATCCGGGAGGAATCTCTCGGCTGTCAGATCCGGTCGGCCGAGATAACCCCGGGCTCCGCCGGCCCCGGCCAGGAACAGCTCGCCGGGCACGCCGCCAGGGACCAGCTCGAGATGGCGGTCCAGCACATAGGCCCGGGTACCGGGGAGGGGGCGGCCGATGCTCACGCGAGGGGATCCGCGCTCGATCCAGGCGCAGGTCGAGTACGTAGCATCCTCCGTGGGACCATAGAGGTTGAGGACCTGCTCGATCTGCGCGTGGCGGTAGATGCGCTCCACCAGTTGGGGCGACAGTGTCTCGCCCGCCAGATTCACGGTACGGAGCCTGGGCGGCAGCTCGGCAGAGGCCAGCTCGGCCATAGCGGAGGGGACCGTATTGACCAAGGTCACCTCTCGGGCCGCAGGGAGCGCAGGCAGCGCCAGCCCGTTTTCCGCCAGGATCACCGTCCCTCCCCAGGATAGGGGCGCGAACACCTCGAAGACCGACAGGTCAAAGCAGATCGAGGTCGAAGCCAGGACGCCGGCGAGGGCTTCCGGGGGAAAGGCCGCGCGGGCCCAGTACATCCGTTCGACCGGTGCGCGGTGCTCGAGTGCCACACCCTTGGGCTTTCCTGTCGAGCCCGAGGTGTACATCACATAGGCCAGGTTGCCGGATCCTGCGAGCGGCTCCAGGTTCTCCCCGGGCTCGCGAGAGACGGCCTCTCCCATGGTGTCGACCTCGTGCCAACCTGCCAGCTTCCCGCAGAATCTCCCTTCGGTCAGCAGGAAGGCGATTTGCGCATCCTTCGCCGCGAAGGTCAGCCAGTCGGCGGGATAGGCCGGATCGAGCGGCACGTAGGCGGCTCCTGCCTTGAGGATGCCCAGCAGTGCCGCGACCATCTCGCCGGAGCGGCCCATCAGCACGCCGATGCACTGTTCCGGGCCGACGCCGAGCCGCCGTAGATGATGGGCCAGCTGGTTGGCTTGACGGTTCAAGGCGCCATAGGTCCAGCGCCGCTCGCCGGCGAGAAGAGCCGCTGCCTCCGGGGCGTACGCTGCTTGCGCCTCGAATAGCTCGTGCAGACAGCCCGTACCGGCCGGCGGGCCGCTCCCCGCACCGCTCCAGGCGAGCAGGATCTGGTCACGCTCTTCGGCTGTCAGCAGAGGCAACTCCGCGATCGAGCGATCCGTCTCGGTCATCCCGCCGAGCATGCGGTCGAGGTGGCCGAGCATCCGCCCGGCGGTCGTCTCGTCGAAAAGGTCGGCGTCCCACTGAAGGAAGACGGCGAGGCCCGCGGGGAGCTCGGCCGCCAGGAGCGACAGGTCGAGCTGCGCCGCAGGGGGATCGAGAGAAAGGGATTCCAAGCTAAACCCGCCGAGGTCGAGCCGGACGCCCGGAACGCCCACGGCGAAGGCCGCGAGCTCCGGGATGGGGGCCTTCTCGAAGGTCAGCATCGCCGCGACGAGCGGCGGCCGGCTGGGGTCGCGCTCGGGCTGCAGCCGCTCGGCGAGCAGGGCGAAGGGGAGCTCCTGGTGAGCGAGGGCGTCGAGCACCGTGCTGCGCGTCCGTGCCATCAAATCGCGGACTGTGGGGTCTCCGGAGAGGTCGGCGCACAAGGGCACCAAGTTGACGAAGTAGCCCGCGACGTCTCCCCATTTGCGCGCGGACCTCCCGGCCATGGGGGTGCCAGCCAGGAACGTCTCCTGGCC
>DATNKQ010000140.1:0-7945 GCA_035603315.1 Thermoanaerobaculia bacterium | reverse complement strand
GACGCCTACCGCCGGGACGAGGACGGCTACTTCTGGTACCAGGCGCGGACCGACGACCTCATCATCTCCGCCGGGCACAACATCGCCGGACCGGAGGTCGAGGGAGTGCTCTTGGAGCATCCCAAGGTGAAGGAATGCGGCGTGGTCGGCGTGCCGGACGAGCGGCGGGGGCAGGTGGTGAAGGCGTTCGTGGTGCTCCATCCCGGCGCCGAGCCGCGCGAGGAGACGGCCCGGGAGCTGCAGGATTTCGTCAAGGCGCAGATCGCGCCCTACAAGTATCCCCGCCTCGTCGAGTTCGTCGCCAGTCTGCCGCGCACCGAGACCGGCAAGCTCCAGCGCTTCCGCCTGCGGCAGGGGCTCCGCTCACAAGCGGACGAGTAGGCGGGCCGTCGCGCCGCCGGAGATCACCGCGACGGGACGGCCTCTCCTCACAGCGTCTTCAGGTACTCGAGCAGCGCTTTCTTCTCTCCGTCGGAGAGGTCCGTTCCCCACAGGTGGCCCTGGTTGCTGTTGCCGGGCTGCGCCGTGTCGAGCCGGGTGCCCATCCGCTCCGCCTCCGGTCCCTCGGCCACGAAGCCCATCCGCACGGGGTCGTAGACGTCGTCGCCCTGGTAGAAGACCTTGGTGCGCTTTGCGGGTACCTCGAACATCTCGGCCAGATAGGGCACCGAGCCGTTGTGGAGATAGGGCGCCCGGATCCAGATGGCGTCTAAAGGCACGTTGACGTAGCCGCTGGTGGAGCGGAAATGGGTGAAGGCCCAGGGGTAGCCCTTGGTGTAGTCGTTCAGCGCCTGGGCGTCCGCCGGACCCCACTCTTCGGCACGGTGGGGATCGGTGAACAGCGGCCGCGGGGCGGCGGCGAACTGTTGGGCGCCCCAGGCCTCGTCGGTGAGCGGCAGCACCTGTCCGGTCTTCCCGCCGCCGAAGGCGTGGCAGTCGGCGCAACGCTGGCGGAAGATGGGCTCGCCGGCGGCGGCCAGGGCGCGGTCCACGGGGAAGAGGCTCTCGAACTTCGCCGGCGGCAGGTCCAGGAGCCACTTCTCCAGCCGGTCCAGCGACTGCAGGGGCATGGACCTGCGGCTGGCCCCGTCGCCTAAGGCCGAGTTGCGGACGACCTCGGTGAAGTCGGTGTTGAGCCCGTCCCAGTGGAAGGCCATCTTGCCCTGCACTCGCGGCCCCATGTTCCAGGTCGGTTCCATGTCGGAGTTGCCGATGGTGTTGCCCACGCCGTGCCCCAGCATGACCTTGACCGGGTTCAGGGGATCGATGCGGCCGCGGCCCCAGATCGGACGGCTGTTCGTCCAGGCGAATTCCTTCTTCTGCTTGAGCAGCGTCTTGCGCGTCTGCGGCACGAGCAGGAAGCGGTAGAGCTGCCGGTCCAGCCAGGGCAGCTGATAGATCTGGCCGACGGCGGCCAGGATGTTGCCGGCGGTGAAGCGGGGATCGCTCGCGCAGGCGAAGAGGAACCGCTGGTACGCCAGGATGTCCATGGTGTGGCCCGGCCCGCCCAGGTAGAGCCGGGGCACCACCTCCCCCGGCTTGCGCACCATGGCGGTATGGCAGAGGGCGCAGTTGATGGCCACGCGCTCGAAGCCGATGGTCTTCCGGGTGAAGCCCACCGGCATCTCGCGGCCGGGCTCCCAGGCGAAGCCCAGGGCGGCGTAGCCTCCCGGCGCCGGCAGATACTCGGGGAACATCCTGGGCAGCACCATCCAGATCCAGAACGGCAGGCCGTTCTGGTTCTCGGCGCCGATCGAGCCGTACTTGAAGGCCTCCTCCATGGAGTTGTTGGCCAGCTGCTGCGGTTCCTCGCGGAACAGCTCGTACCACGCCAGCCAGCCGACGAAGGCGAGGATGACGATCACGATGGCCGGGATCCAGAGACGTCTGGTCTTGCGGTCGGTTCCCATCCCTTGTCCCTCCTGCGCTCGTCGTCCGCTAGAACGACTTCATGAACTCGACGATCGCGTCCTTGTCCTCGGCGGACAAGTTGACGCCGTAGACGTGGCCGAAGTTGCCGTTGGCCGGCAGGGCGGTGTCGAACCAGGTGAACCGCAGGCCGTTGGCCGCGGCGACGTTGGAGACGAAGCCCACCTTCTGCTGGTCGAACACGTCGGAGCCGCGGTAGAAGCCCTTGGGGCGGGCCGCCGGCGGCTCCAGCAGGTCGCGCAAGGTGGGAACGGAGCCGTTGTGCAGGTAGGGGGACCGCGCCCAGATGCCGTCCAGCGGCTGGTTGGCGTAGCCGTTGGTCTTCCGGAAGTGGGTGAAGCGGAAGGGCGAGTCCGGATAGAGCGTGTACTGGTTCGAGGCGAAGATGTAGGTATAGGAGTTCAGGCGGTAGGGATCGGTGCCGATGTCTTTGATGTCCGCCACCGTGCCCACCAGCGGCGCGCCGTTGACGATCCCCTTCTTGAACTGGTCGTCGGCGTGGCACTGCTGGCAGTTGGCGCGGTAGACCTCGCGCCCGCGCGCCGCCCGCGCCGCGTCGATGGCGAACGGATAGGGCGGCGGCGGCAGGGTCCAGATCCAGTTGCGGACCCGCTGCAGCCGCGGGTAGTCGAGGGTGACCGGCGTGACGCCGGCGCCCAGGGAGGCGCTCCGGTTGCGCTCGTCGACCGAGTCGTTGTCGCCGTCCCAGTGCAGGTGCATGCCGTCGCGGGGCTTCTGGTTCCACAGCGACGGGAAGTCGGAGGAGGCCGTCAGCTCGTTCCGCGGCAGCCGGTCGAGCTGCCAGTTGAACTGCATCCCCTTGTAGGGATTGAAGGTGTCCACCCGGCCGCGGCCCCACTCCGTGACCTCGTTGCCCAGCAGCAGGGCGAGCTGTCGCTGAAGCGCGAGGGTCTTCGCCTGGGTCTGCGGGATCACTGCCAGTCGGTAGAGGAGCTTGTCCAGCGGGCTCAGGTCGATGCCTTCGTTCTTCATCGTGCCGAGCAGGTTGTCGGCGGTGAAGCGCGGGTCCAGGGTGCAGTCGAGCACGAAGCGGAAGAAGTCCTGGAGGGCGAGCTGGTGGGCGGGCATGCCGAGGACGGGCTGCGACGGGCCGTCCGGCGTCGCCCGCAGGGTCCCGGTGTGGCAGACCGCGCAGTTGAGCCCCACCTGCTGGAAGCCCAGGCGGAACCGCTGCGAGACGCCGATCGGCAGGTCGTGGCCCTTTTCGAAGATGAATCCCAGGGAGGCGTAGCCGCCGGGCAGCTTGTCCCAGCAGATCTTCGGCAGCACGCGGAAGATCGGTTCCGGCGGCAGCAGGCCGCCGACGGTCAGAAGCAGCGAGCCGCCGGGCTCGCTGCCGATCGAGCCGTACTTGAAGTGATCGGTGTCCGCGGCGTAGTCCACCGGCCGGTCGACGTTGAAATGCCAGATCAGCCAGACCACCAACAGCAGCGCCACGATCGCCAGCAGCCAGCAGAGGAGGTGCCGGCGGCCCTTCCGGTCCGTCGCTTCGGTGCGGGTTTCGTCGTTGCTCATGGGTTCTCCTTGGCGTCCGCCAGGATCACGTCGCTCGCCTTTTCGGCGAGCATGTAGACCGCCGAGACCACGAACATGCCGGGAATGTGCGGGAACGCCGACGCGTCGACGACCCTCAAGCTCTTGGTTCCGTGGACGCGGAAGTTGCTGTCGAGCACCGCCATCGGATCTCGCCGCGGCCCGATCGCGCAGGTGCAGGAGGCGTGGTGCCCCCACGCCTCGTTCTTCACGTACTCGCCGATCTCCTCCGCGGTCCCGACGCTCGGCCCGGGCCGTACCTCCTCGGCGATGACCTCCTTGCAGTTCGCCGTGATCTCGCGGACGTACTGGACGGCCTTGACCACCGACTGGAGATCGTTGCCGCTGTAGTCGTTGCCCTCGTCGAAGTAGCGGAAGTTGATGGCCGGCATGTCCCGGGGATCGTTCGAGGTGATGGCCACCCGGCCCGCGGTGTTGTTGGTGTGGGCCTTGAGGATCGCCCAGGTGAAGTACTGGTGGGCTTCCTGGATGACCTTCGAGTAGCCGGGGAAATAGCCGTAGAAGTTCGACAGGATGCCGAAGATGAAGAGGTCGGGGACGGGCCGCTCCGGCACCGACCGCTTGATGATGGAGAGCACCGAGCCGTTGGTGGTGTAGACGCCCACGCCCTTCTGCCACTGCAGGAACTGGGGATCCGGCGGCTCGCCCGGCAGGGGGGGACGCAAGGTGGCGCCCTCGAGGATCTTGAACGGCTCGTTCATCCTCACCACCACGGAGCACTCGTAGCGGTCCTGGAGGTTCATCCCCACGCCGCGGAGGTCCACCCGCACGGGAATCCCGTGCTCCTTGAGCAGGTCGGCGGGGCCGATGCCCGAGAGCTGGAGCAGCTGCGGGCTGTTGAAGGCGCCGCCGGCCAGGATGACCTCGCGCGTCGCCCGGACCTGGCGCAGCACGCCCGGCCGGGCCGAATCGTGGTGGGGATCGGCCCGGTAGAGGTGCTCGCCCTCGAGATACTCGACCCCTACCGCGCGCTGCTCGTCGTCGAGCAGCACCCGGGTGGCCAGCGCCCCCATCCGGATGGTGAGATGGTCGGGAAACTTCTCCTTGGTGTCGAGGAGAAGGTCGCGGGTGCCGTTGCGCACGCTCCGGTTGATGGCGATCGGCGTCAGCGCCAGGCCCTCCCGGTTCCTGCTCACCGTTAACCAGGAGTTGGGATCGAGCTTGGTGAGCCAGCCGGTGACGATGCGGTTGAGGAGCCGCCTCAACCCGGCGCCGAAGAGGACCTTCAGGGCCGAGTCGATGACCATCCGCTCGAGCTCCTTGTCCTCCTTCATGAGATCGGGGTTCGCCCGGTCGTTGGCCAGCCAGCCCCGGAAGCCGTGGCGGCTGGGGTTCCAGGACAGGATGCACTTCAGGAGCTGCAGGAACGGACGGTACTGGCAGCGCTCCAGCCGCTCGAAGTAGGGCCGCATGTTCTCGGCGTTCCACGACTGGTCCTCCATCAGCTCGGCGACGCGGTCCCAGTCGCTGTTGCTCGGATAGAGGAGGATCATGGCGTTGTGGGCGGTGCAGCCGCCCAGCGTGCCGGCGCGGGGATAGAAGATGCCGTTCTTCTCCGGCACGAACTTGGTGTCGCGCTCCTGCCGCTTCTGGTCGGTGTAGTGGCGGACGAAGAACGCCCACGACATGTCCTTCTCTTCCGACGCGTTGGGATGGAACGCCGGCACGTCGTAGTTGAGGGTCTGGGGCGAGCCGCCGGCCTCCAGCAGCAGCACCCGGTGGCCCGCGCGCGCCAGGTTGGCGGCCACCGGGCCGCCCCCGGCGCCCGAGCCGACGACGATGTACTCCCACTCTTCCGACAACGCCAACCTCCTTCTCGCCGCTACAGCGTCTTCAGGTAAGCGATCAGAGCTTCCTTGTCCTCGTCCGACAGCTGGCTTCCGAACTCGTGCCCGCGGTTGACGATGAAGTCCGGGCAGGCGCTGATTTTCAAGAGGTTCGGGATCTGCGCCCGGAGCAGGTTCGTGGCCTGATCGTCGGGCATGTGCTTCTGGCGGATCTGCCCCAGGTCCTTGGCGAGGCCGAGGACGGTCGATAGCAACCGGAACACGCTGACCTGCGGATCGTTGAAGCCGGCGTTGATGTTGCCGATCAGGTTGACGGGGGTGCCCTTCGGGATGGGCCCGACCTTGAGCATGTCGCCGTCGACGAGCCCGACCCAGCCGGCGAGCCGGACCAGCAGCGGAGGCAGCGCGGAGGTGACGACCTCGACGTCGGTCGTCGTGGTCGTCTGATGATAGAAGTCCTTGCGCATCTGGGGCCACAGCATCTGGTGGATGGAGGCGTCGAAGGCGTCCAGGCGGCCTTTCACCGAAGGATCGCCGGTGAACCTGCCGAGCTCGTTGTTGTGCAGGAAGGGGGCGGTGGCCCAGACCGACACCAGCGACGGCACCCGCATGTAGCCGCGGCCGCCGCCGGGCGTGTCCCAGAGCGAGGTGGTGTCGTTGACCGGCTCCTTCAAGCGGACGGGACCGACCGACGGCAGGTCCTTGTAGCTCTGCGAGGAGAAGTCGTTCCAGATGTGCCCGGCGACGCCGTTGCTGCCCAGCGAGCTGCAGATCTCGGTGTTGGTCAAGGTCACCGGAATGCGGGCGTCATTGGACAGGTAGTTGCCCTGGATGAAGCTGGGATCCTGGACCATCCGGGTCATCTGCGCCTTGAAGTCCGCCGTCTCGGTCCACTGCCAGTAGTTGTTCCAGCAATCGAGGTAGCGGGCGCCGATGCAGTCGTGGTCGCCGAACCAGGGCTTCGGCTTCGGCTGCGGCGGATCCGGCAGCTTGCTCGAATGGCAGCGGGCGCAGTTCTCGGCGAACACCACCTTGCCGCGGTCGAGGGCCGGCGCGGCGGGCGCCGCTCCCGGTCCGCCTCGGGCTTCCGCGAGCGGCATGGGAACGCCGTGGTGGATCAGGTATTTGGCCAGGTCCCCGGTGCGATCCTGGGTGGCGTTCCAGTAGGTCGAGTTCTCCTGCGCCGACTTCACCGTGATCGCCGACTGCCGGCCGAGCCCGGTGATGGCAGTGAAGTGGCGGATCCACTCCTTGTGGTACTCGCCGATGTTGATGTAGACGCGGGTGAGGGCGGGGTCGATGCCGACCGAGTCGCTGCCGTCCCAGAGGACGTGGGGCACGCCGAAAATGTAGTTGGTCTTCTTGTCCTGCTGGACGGTGGGAAGCCGCAGGGCACCGCCGGTCGCCCGCTCCAGAGCGAGGCGATTGCCGACGTCGATCCTATTTGTGAGGTTGAAGATGGCGTTCACCGGCCGCGAGTTGACCAGGTTGTCGGAGGGGATGAAGGAGGTGTCGACCGTGCCGGGCCGCTCGGCTTCGAGCAGGCTCCAGACGAAGTTGTCGGGAGTGACGTTGGCGCCGAACACCCGGCTGAACCAGAAGTACTGCCCGCCGATGGTGGCCGAGATCTCGTCCATCGTGGGGTTCTCGGGATCGGCGGGCGCGCGCTGCGGGTGCGGCGCCAGGTGGCAGAAGGAGCAGGCCATGCCCACCCGGTACGGCCGCACCAGGTTGCGGTCGCTGAAGAACTTGGGATCGGTGTAGAAGGCGTCCCGCTTCATCGCCTCCATCCACTTCTCTTTGGCCTTCCCCTGGAACTCGGGATTGGGGAAGAGGCGCAATCCGAGGATTCCGGAGGGATGGCCGTAGACCATCCGCGGCTGTCCCTTGTAGGGTCCCTTGCGATCGGTGACCGCGAGCTTCTCGAAGGGATCCTCGGGCGTGCCCGGCAGCCGGCGGTCCAGACAGAGGCCGTAGGGGTCCGGCGCCGTGGGCTTAGCGAAATAGGGCTCGTTGATCACCCCCTCGTAGCAGAAGCGGGTGTCGCGGCTGTAGCGGCGATAGGGAGGCGTGGAAGCCGGGGGATCCCACCAGGTGTTGGTGCAGGGCCCCTCGACGCCGTAGTAGGGGCCGCCCCCTTGACCGTAGCCGGCAGCGGGCGTGCTGCCGTAGCTGGCGGCAGGCGTGCTCCCGTAGCCGGCGGCGGGCGTGCTGGCGTAGCCGGCGGGCGCGGTGCCGTTGCTTCCAGCGGGCGGGCTGCCGTAGCTGCCGGCCGGGGCATAGGCCTCGCCGGGCTTGCCGCCATAGCCGCCGCCGGCCTGGCCCTGAGCGGGCACACCGGCGTAGCCGCCGCCGGGCGCGCCGCCCGGTTGGCCATGGGCGCCTTCGCCCTCGATCGCCGGGTGGGTTTTCACGTACTCTGTCTCGTATGCCTTCGCGCGCGCCTCCTGCTCCGGCGAGCAAGGGTAGGAGGACAGGGTCTTCAAGAGGTCGAACGTGCCGAAGCTGTTGTTGGCCAGCCAGTCCCAGAAGGCCTCGTCCCCTCCGCCCCACACCAGCCAGGTGTTGCGGCCCCGGACATCGGCCGGGGTGTAGAGTCCGTGGTCGTCCATGCCTTTGAAATAGTCCGGCTCGTCGGGCGCCTGGCGGAAATC
>DATNKQ010000125.1:0-8801 GCA_035603315.1 Thermoanaerobaculia bacterium | reverse complement strand
GGCCGAGAGCACCCGGCCGACGGCGCTCTCCCGCCGCTTTTCGGCGGCGGCGAGGGCCGCCGCCCGCTCGGCGCTCCGCCGCTCCCCGGCGGCGTCGCCGTGCAGGCGGTAGAGGATGGCGAGGTGACGCCAGGCGCCGGCCCGCCGCGGCGCCTCGCGCACCCGCGCCTCCAGGGCGGAGACCGCCAGCTGGAAGCTCTCCGGCCGCGCAAAGTGCTCCCGGATGAGCTGTCCCTCCGCCTGCCAGGCCCCCTCAGGAGCATCCGGAGCCTCGACCGCGTCGAGCTGGTCGAGCAGCCAGCCGATCACCCGCGGGTCGTCGGGGTCCTCGGCGAGGGTGGACAGGAAGAGGCGGACTGCGGTCTCCGGCCGGCCTTCGAGGAGGGCGAGATCGGCCAGGTACTTGCGGTCCAGCACCTTTCCCGAACGCTCCAGGAGGGGGCGCGCTTTCCCGATCCTGTCGGCAGACGGGCCGGAGAGGGCCAGGTGCAGCCCCCGCTGGCGCGGGGAGGCGCCGGCGGGCAGGCCGGCGGGCACGAAGCGCGCCGCCCCGAGCCGCGGTAGGGGAAGGTACTGGCGGGAGGCCGCTTCCACGACGTCGGCCGTCGTCGGCCGGTGCATCCGGGCCTCGAAGGCTGCGAGGAACTGGCGATCGTAGTCGGCGGCCTCGTCCCGCCGGCCGGCGGCGCGGCAGAGGGCGGCCAGGCGGCCGAGGGTGGTGACGGCCTCGAAGCTCTGCAGCGATTCGACGAGGTACTCGCAGACGTGGATCGCCTTCTCGAGATCCTCCGCGCGGCCGAGGATCTCGTAGACGCGCACCAGGGCCAGGGCGCGGTCGGTGTCGCCGGCGAAGCCGCGCTCGTTGCCCAGCTGCTCCAGCACCTGCGCCGCCCCCTCGGGGTCGCCGGCAAGCTCGGCGATCCAGGCCTCGGCGAGGACCGCGAGCTTGTAGACGTCGCGGTCCTGCTCGTGGCTCTTGGCGGCCAGGCGGGCGCAGGCGGCGCGGGCGTCGTCCGGCCGCAGGGACACGAAGAGGCGGAAGGCGCTCTCCAGCTCGAGCAGCGCCGCCGGCTTGCGCCAGAGCTGGTTCTGCCCCAGGGCGAGGAACTCGCCGGCGCCGCGCTCGGGGTCCTGGGCGAGCTGCAGCATGCTGGCGAGGCGCATCCGCGCCCCCTCGCCTTCGAGGGCCAGGGTGCTGATCTGCGCCCAGCAGGCGATGGCGGCCGAGAGCTCGCCGCGGATGTGCTTGATCTTGGCCAGCAGGCTCAAGCCGTTGCGGTCCTGCGGCTCGTCGGCCAGGCGCCGCACGACCTGCGCCTCGGCGGCGCCGATCTCGCCGATCTCGACCAGGACGGTGGCGAGCAGCAGGCGCTGGTCCAGGCGGGCGGGCGCCTCTTTCTGGCTCGCGACGTCCACGGCGGTCCGACTCCGTTCTCAGGTGGTATCCTGGGGGCCAACAGGGCTCGTCAGGGGCGCCTCCGGCGCCGCCGTCGAGTCTATTCGAGTGGAGAGCAGATCGTCGCCTAGATTTCAACGTATCCTCGGCACCTCCCCGGCGATCCAGGCGGTCAAGACCCTGCTGGCGAAAATCGCGGCGAGCCCCGCCTCCAGCGTATTGCTGTGCGGCGAGAGCGGGACCGGCAAGGGGCTGATGGCGGAGGAGATCCACTCGCACAGCGAGCGCTCCCGCCGTCCCTTCCAGAACATCACCTGCGGCGCCCTCCCGGAGACCCTTCTCGAGGCCGAGCTCTTCGGCCACGAGCGGGGCGCCTTCACCGACGCCAAGAACCAGCGCAAGGGGCTGATCGAGGCCGCCGACGGCGGCACCGTCTTCCTGGACGAGATCGGCGAGATCGCCGCCGCGCTGCAGGTCAAGCTCCTGCGCTTCCTCGAGGAGCGCGCCTTCAAGCGGCTGGGCGGCTCGGCCGACGTGCGGGTGGACGTGCGCGTCATCGCCGCCACCAACCGCAACCTGGAAGAGGCGGTCAAGGAGGGGGCGCTGCGCGAAGACCTCTATTACCGGCTGCGGGTGCTGCCGGTGGCGGTGCCGCCCCTGCGCGAGCGCCGGGACGACATCCCGGTCCTGGCGGCGCACTTCGCGGAGGTCTACAGCGAGGCGTTCCACAAGAGCGTCCGCGGCTTGACCGACGGCGCCCTCGAGCGGCTCCGCGCCCACAACTGGCCGGGCAACGTCCGCGAGCTCAAGCACGTCATCGAGAGCGCCGTCCTGCTGGCCGATGGCGACCTGCTGACCGCCGCCGACCTGCCGGACTCGGTGGGCGAGGAGGGACCGACGCCCCGCTTCGAGCTCCCCGCGCAGGGCCTCGACCTCGCGGCCCTGGAGCGCGACCTCCTCCGCCAGGCGATGGAGCGGAGCGGCGGCAACCTGAGCGAGGCCGCCGCCCTCCTGGGTTTGACCCGCCACCAGGTGCGGTATCGGCTGGGGAAGGCAGGGTCAGCTCCGGGAGACGGGGAATCAGCCGGGGAATCGGCTGGCACCTCGTAAGCAGTAGGTCGCCGCCGTCGCCCTCTTCGCTACCTACCTCCCCGCCCGTCGCGCCGCACTGGTGAATGTTACGATGGCGCTCCGCCCGGACTGATCTGAAAGGAGCTCCATGCGACCCGCCTGACAAGCGATCGACGACGCCGGATCTGATGGCCGTGATTGGGCGCGGCTACGGCGGTAGCGGGAAATGAGGTCGTGCTCTAGCGCTGGGCTGCTGCCGGCGGCCGGCGCGTGAACCTAGCGGCGAGGCCGCCCAGACCGCCGAGCGCGGCGCCGACCGCCGCCATGACAGGGAGCGCGAAGAACAGGCCGCGCAGCAAGCCATGATTGATATAGGCCCGCATGCTGTGGTACTCGCTGTGCTGGAAGCCCCAGAGCTTTTCCGGTTGGCGGCTGACGAGATCGAGGAAGAGGTTGTCGACCAGCGCGAAGGTCAGCATCACCATTCCCATGCTCAGCAGGGAAACCAGCGCTCCCGCCTTGAGCGCGGCCGCCAGCGTGCCGTGCCGGCGCCAGGCGAAGAAGCCGGCCACGCCCCAGAGCGCGAGCACGCCCAGCCAACCGGCGGCCTCGGAGATCCCTTCAACCGCCTGCCGCAACGGCGACGCAGCCTCTGGCAGCAGCGGCAGGACGACGTTGATCGCCACAACGGCCGCCGAGAGCACGAGCCCGAGCACGACGCCAAAGGCGGCGCTCGGCAGCAGATGCCAGAAGAGGCTCCCCAATTGCCGGGCATACCAGAGCTGGGAGCGCCACCAACCCGATCGCGGCAGCACCTCTTCGCGATATTTCTCCAGCAGGTCGCCCGGGATGCTCTCGCGATCGCCCGCCTTGAGCAGGAGCGAGAGCGCGAGTTCGGCCCAGCGCGGCGGATGGTCGTTCATGCCTTTCCTCCGAGCGGCCAGGCAAGCCCCTGCCAAAGGGCGTCCATCGCCGCTTTCGACTCGTTGAGCGCCTGCACCCCCGCCCCTTCGAGCGCATAGTAGCGGCGCGCCCGGCCGCCCCGCACCGGCGTGCCCGGCGCCAGGCGCGAGGAGATGAGTCGCTTGCCTTCGAGCCTCTCCAGCGTGGCATAGACGGCGCCTGCCGGGATCTCGCGCGCCAGCCGCGTCTCAACCTCCTTGAGCACGGACCGGCCGTAGGCGTCGGCGCGCAGGCGGACCAGCGCCATCAAGACGGTCTGCTCGAAGGAACCCAGCACGTCGGACATGATGTCTACATTGTAGACTGTAGCGCGGCGATGTCAAGGGCTAACATGGAGCGTTGAAACTCAGGTTGGACGCCGCGGGCGGCGCCGGGGAACCTTCGATTCCCCTTCCAGCGCAGCCGCGAGATCCCGGACGCCGCGCCGGATCTCGCGCACGTCGACGGCGCCAAACCCCAGCTGCAGTCCCTCCGGCAGCACACAGGCACGGCAGTGACGGCTCAACGGAACCACTTCCACCTCGTGCCCGGCGGCTATAAACCGGCCAAGGCCGCGAGCTGAAGGGACTGAGGGCTGAGGTCCTCTTCGTTATCGCCCCTTCACCCGGAGCGACCCTTTCCGGCAAGCGAAGAAGAACGGCAACGCCGCCAGCTCGAGCCCCACGCAAGCGACCGCCGCCGCTGCCGCCGAGAGGTCGTAGAGGGCGCCGATGAGCGCACTGCCCAGGAACCAGCCGACTCCGTAGATGGCGGTGAAGAGGCCGTAGGCGGTGGCTCGATGGGCTGTGGGAACCATGGGGGCTACGGCGGCCGGCATGATGGATTCGTGGACTCCCATCCCCAGGCCCCAGAGGGCGGCTCCTACTAACGCCGGCCAGAAGCCTCCCAGGAAGACGAGGGGGGCGAAGGCTGCCGAGACGATGGTGAGGGGGATGAGGATGCCGAGGCCGCGGCGGTCGAAGAGGCGGCCCCAGACGAGCGAGCCCAGGCCGCTCGTTCCCATGGCGACGGCGTAGAAGACCGGCACCGCGCTGCCGGTGACCGTCGCGGCGCGGTGGAAGTGGAAGGCGATGAGCGGGAAGTCGGCGAAGCCGGCTCCCACCAGGGACGCTCCGCCGAGGTAGATCCAGAACGCCCTGGGCAGCTTCTTCTCCGCCTCTCCTGCGCTCTCCGATGAGCGGCTCTCCATCTCCTCCGGCCGCGGGTAGAGCAGGCGGGCGACGGCCAGGAGGGCCAGGGTGGCGGCGGCGGGGACGGCGAGGATGGTAAAGGCGAGGTGGTAGTCGCCGCGTTTGGCCAGCACCAGCGCCACCACCAGCGGCCCCACGAAGGCGCCGCACTGGTCGAGGGCTTCGTGGAGGCCGAAGGCCCAGCCGTAGCCGCCCATCTCCTTGCCGGCGTGCGAGAGCATGACGTCGCGCGGCGGGTTGCGGGTCGCCTTGCCGATGCGCTCGAGGATGAGGAGGGCGGCGGCGGCTGGCCAGCTGCCGGCGAGGGCCAGGGCCGGCACGGCCGCCATCTGCACGACGTAGCCGACGATGGTGATGGGCCAGAAGCGGCGGGTGCGGTCGGCGAGGCGGCCGGAGACCAGCCGCAGGGCATAGCCGGCGAGCTCGCCGAAGCCGGTGACGACGCCGACGGCGGTGCCGCTTGCCCCCAGGATCGCCAGGTAGGGGCCGAGGACGGAGCGGGCGCCCTCGTAGACGAAGTCGGCGCAGAAGCTCATCGCGCCCACCAGGAGCACGAAGCGCAGCGCCAGGGTCTTCGCGCGCGTCGCCATCAGCGTTCATCCTAAGTCCGCGGCCTCTCTTGTTGACGCGGGCTCGACCGGCCCGTACGATCTGCCGGCGAGAGACCGCCGATGAAAAGCGTCGTTGCAAGAGTCCTGGTAGTCCCCGTCGTGCTGGCGGCGGCAACCCTGCTGGCCCTGCCGGCTCCCGCCGGCGCCGGGGGCAACGGCAAGCTCGTCGTCCTCGGCTTCGACGGCGTCGACGCCAAGCTCGCCGGCCGCTGGATGGACGAGGGCAAGCTGCCGAACCTCGCCAAGCTGCGGGCCGAGGGCACCTTCTCGCCGCTGCGCTCGACCATCCCATCGCAGACTCCGGTCTCCTGGTCGACTTTCTCGACCGGCCTGAACCCCGGCCGCCACGGCATCTTCGACTTCCTGAAGCGCGACCCGCTGACTTACAAGCCGAGCTTCGCCATGTTCGACGAGCGGCGGGTGCCGTTCCTCTTCGGCACCTCGAACCCCTACGTGTTCGGCGTCGGCGGCGCGCTGGTTCTCGCCCTCAGCGGCTTCCTGCTCTTGAAGCTCTTCCGCCTGCGCACCCGCCTGGCGGCCATCGCCGCCGTCGTCCTCGGCCTCGTCGCCGGGGTGGCGACGGGGGCGGCGGCCGAGCGGCTCCTTCCCGTCGACCGGCCGGACGCCGTCAACCGCCAGCAGGGCGAGACCTTCTGGGCGCTCCTGGGCAAGCACGGCAAGCGGGTCAAGGTGATGCGCGTGCCGGTCACCTTCCCGCCGCGCGCCTACGAGCACGGCGAGCTGCTGACCGGCCTCGGCACGCCGGACCTCTCCGGCCGCATCGGCAAGCCGTTCTACTTCACGTCGGAGCTCTTCTTCACCCCCAAGGGCGGCGGTGACTTCTCGGTCGAGGTCGTCGAGCTGGCCGACAACAAGGGGACGATCGCGACCGAGATCAAGGGCCCGCCCGACGAGCTCTTCCCGAAGAAAAAGCGCGACTACATCAAGATCCCCATGACGCTGACGGTGCCGGCCGATCGCTCGCGCCTGCGCATCCAGGTGGCGGGCACCGACCTCTCGCTCAAGCCCGGCGAGTGGAGCGACTGGGTGCGCTTCGTCTTCCCCTTCAACCCGCTCATCAAGCTGCACGGCATCGGCAGGTTCCGCCTGCTGTCGTTGACCCCCGAGGTGCGGCTGTATCTCTCGCCCATCCAGTTCGATCCCGAGAACCTGCCGCCCATCGTCGACATCACGACGCCGCGGAGCTACGTCGACGAGCTCGCGAGCCGCTTCGGCCTCTTCAAGACGATCGGCTGGCAGATCGACACCTGGTCGATGGACAACGGCACCATCCCGGAGGAAGTGTTCTTGGAGGACGTCAAGAACACCGTCGACAAGGACAGCCAGATCCTCGCCGGCCTCCTCCAAGACGGCGACTGGGACGTGCTGGTCGACTACTTCGAGTTCACCGACCGCGTGCAGCACATGATGTTCCGCTTCTTCGATCCCAAGCATCCGCTCTACACGGCGGACGGGGCGGCCAAGTACGGCGGCGCCATCCTCGCCGCCTACCAGCAGATGGACGCGATCGTCGGCCAGACGATGGCGAAGATGCCGGCGGGGACGACGCTCGTCGTCGCCTCGGATCACGGCTTCGCCTCCTTCCGCCGCGGCATGAACTACAACACCTGGCTGGCGCAGAACGGCTTCATGACCCTGACCGGCGAGGACGCCAAGCGGAAGAACCTCGAGGACCTCTTCGACCAGGGCGACTTCTTCGTCAACGTCGACTGGTCGAAGACCAGGGCCTACGCCCTCGGGCTGGGGCAGATCTACGTCAATCTGCAGGGCCGCGAGGCGAAGGGGATCGTCGTCGCCGGCGACGAGTACAGGAAGGTCGCCGAGGCGATCAAGGCGGGCCTCGAGGCCTACGTCGATCCCGGGACCGGCGAGCATCCCGTGGCCCACGTCTTCACCCGCGACGAGGCCTACGGCATCTACGACCCGCGGCTCATCCCCGACCTCATCCCCTCGAACGCCGAGGGCTATCGGGTCGGCTGGCAGGACAGCCTGGGCGGCATCGCCAAGTCGATCGTCGAGCCCAACACGCGGATCTGGAGCGGCGACCACTGCTCGGTCTACCCGCCGCTCGTCGACGGCATCCTCTTCGCCAACGTCAAGCTGCAGCCCGGCGAGGCCTACATGGGCGACGTGATGCCGACCATCCTCGACCTCTACGGCGTCAAGTCGTCGGTGCGGTTGGACGGGAAGAGCCGGCTCGTCCGCCCCTAAGAATCGGATAGAGATCTCTTCTTTTCGGAGTTGTGCCACTGGCAGCTTGCCTGCCAGTGTCTAAGCCTCTAAGACTTCCTCATCCATCCAGTGACCGATCTGGCTCGGTCTCTCGACGACGAGGAGACCGAGGCAGATCCGTTACTGGGAGGTCAGGACATCTTTGAGGAGAGACACTGGCAGGCAAGCTGCCAGTGGCACAACTCCTGAACGGCTAAGGTGCTCGCGTTTGCTGGGCGGCCTCGATCCCTACCATCGATGACACCGGAAACCGACGGCATGAGCGCCGCCGGCGCTCCCGGAAGTCGAGAGCGCTACCCGGGTCCCGGAGCTGCCTGCGGGAGGAGGCGCCTCGCGGCCTCGGCGGCCTCGGGCAGGGGGGAGCGGAGGAGGACCTGGGTCAGCCCGTAGGCGGTGTAGACTGGCCGGCGCTCGAAGAGGGCGCTCACCCGGGCGACGATCTCCGGGTCTCCCGCCGCCGCCAGGGCGGTAGCGACGGCGGAGCCGTCGTGCCCGGGCATCAGGGAGGTCGCGCCCGGCCGGTCGAGCAGGGCCTTCAAGGCGGGGATCGCCGCGGGATCTGGGTGCTGTGCGAACCAGCCGGCGAGGCTCTCGCCCTCGTCGCCTGTGGCCTGGCGCAGGAAATCGAGGAGGAGCGGCCGGTCGGCTTCGCCGGCGGCCTCGACGAGGGCGCTCCAGAGCGTGCTTCGCCCGTACTCGTCGGGGCAGGAGAGGGCCGCGCGGCCGAGCAGCGCGACGGCCGGAGTCCCGCCCGCGACCGCGAGCGGCAGGCGCGCGGCGAGCTGCCGCGCCGACGGGAGGAGGAAATCCCGATTCCCGCTGGTGGCCGCCGCCCCCGCCCACAGGACGCGCTCGGCCTCGGGGGCGGAGCGGGCGTCCGCCACCCAGGCGGCGAGGGCGGGGGGCACCGCATCGCCGAGCTGGAAGCGCCCGCGCAGCCAAAAGAGAAGGACGGCCGCCTCCCCCTCCCGAGCGTCGCGGAGGAGGGGAAGGACGAGCGGCACAGTGTCCTTGCCCGTCCCCGCCAGCAGCCGGAGGAGGAGCGCCCGGCGGCGCTCCGCGGAGCCCGCGGCGCGGAAGGCCTGAGCGAGGGCCTCCGGGCGGCCGGCGAGGCGCGCCGTTCGCCCCCGGGGATCGTCGCCGGCGAGGACGAGGGAGAGGAGGAAAGGATCGGTGTCGCCGTTGCCGAAGGCGAGGAGGGAAGCCAGGCGGTCTTTCTCCCCGTCCGGCAGCCGGCGATAGAGGCGGCCCAGCTCGGCCCGCCGCCGCGTGGTCGGCGGGTGCTCCGCGAACCAGGGCGTGAAGACGTGCAGGGTC
>DATNKQ010000108.1:0-6122 GCA_035603315.1 Thermoanaerobaculia bacterium | reverse complement strand
TCTCCGCCCACGCCGCCTCCGCCTCCCGCGTCTCCGCCAGCAGGCTGGCCAGCTCGGCGTTGCCGGGATCGATCTCGCCGGCGCGGCCCAGGAGCTCGAGGGCGGCGGGGAAGTCGCGCTGCACGGCGTGGCTGCGGGCGGTCATCATCAGCCGCGCCGCCTCCGCCCTCCGCTCCTCCTCCGCGCGCTGCGCGGCGAGGCGCGACCGGAGCTCGGCAAAGGCCGCCTCGCCGTGCTCCGCCGCCGCCTGCGCCAGCTGCTCGGCGGCGCGCGCCAGCTCGCCGGCGTCCAGGAGAGCCGCGATCGCCGCCGCCTTCTCCGCCCGCCGGCGCTCCGCCTCCGCGGCCTGCCGGCGCTCCTCTTCGAGGCGCTGCCGCTCCGCCTCCTCGGCCCGCCGGCGCTCTTCCTCGGCCCGCTTCCGCTCCGCCTCGACGCGCCGCTGTTCCGCCTCGGCGCGCTGCCGCTCTTCTTCGGCGCGCTGCTTCTCCTCTTCGGCGCGCCTCCGCGCTTCTTCGGCGCGCTTTCTCGCTTCGGCAGCCTGGCGCTCCGCCGCCTCGACCTCGGCCACCGCGGCGGCGAGCTCGGCGCTGTCGGCGTCCAGACGCTGGGCGCGCTTGAGCTCGGCCCGCGCGCCGTCCCAGTCGCCCGCCTCCGCCTGCCGGCGGGCATGGGCGACGTGCGCCGCCACCTTGCCGTCGACCTCGCCGCGGCGCAGCTCGGCGACGCGCTCGTAGAGGGCCGGGAAGACCTCCTGCTGGCCGAAGTTCGCCTCGGCGCCGAAGAGCTGGGTCTCGGCCGATCGGTAGTCGCCGCGTGCCAGAGCCGACTGGATCTCGGCGATGGCGGCAGCCAGCTCGCGGGAGCGCTGGCGCTCGGCTTCCGCCGCCTGGCGGATCTCGGCGTCGCCGGGTGGCGGCACGATCTGCAGGGGCTGCAGCGGCGGCGGCACGATCTGCAACGGTGGCACCGGGGTGAGGGTCTGCGGGCGCGGGGTCGGCCCCAGCTCGAAGTGCTCGTCGAGCCGCTCCTGGGTCGTCCCGGAGATGGCCGGCAGCTTGCCGGTGCCGCCGCTGTGCCGGCTCAAGGCCCGCTTGAGATCGCGGCGGTGGAGGTCGCCGTGCGCGCGGAAGGCGCCCAGGGCGCGCGAGAACTCCTGCGCGCTCTGCGGGCGCTCGTCGGGGCTCTTGGCGAGGGCGGAGAGGACGACGGCGCGGAGGCCCGCGGGGACGCGCCCCTCGGGGTCGGCTTCCGTGAAGTCGAGCGGCGGCCGGAAGAGGTGTCCGGCGATGAGCGAGGAGGAGTCGCGGCCGAGGATGGGATAGCGGCCGGTCAGGAGCTCGTAGAGGACGATGCCGAAGGAGTAGAGGTCGCCGCGGGCGTCCATCGGCTGCGCCCCCTCGAAGCCGAACTGCTCGGGCGAGGAGTAGCGGACCTTCCCCAGGTACATGCCGGTCGCCGTGTGCTGCCCGCCGTCGCCGCCTCCCAAGATCTTGGCGATGCCCAGGTCGATCAGCTTGATCAGCGCATCGCCGTCGGTGTCCTCGGTGAGCATGAGGTTGTCCGGCGAGATGTCGCGGTGGATGAACCCCTTGGTGTGGAGGTAGCCGAGCGCCTTGAGCGACTGCTGGGCGGCCTCGAGGGCGAGCCCGAGAGGCGGCGGGCCGATGCTCTTGAGGATGTCCTCGAGCGTCATCCCGTCGATGAACTCCATGACGATGAAGGCGGTGCCGTCGTCGTCGTCGACGGTGAAGTCGTAGAGCTGGGCGACGTTGGGGTGGCGGAGCTTGATCGCCAGGCGGGCCTCGCGGAGGAAGCGGGCCTTGAGCTCCTCGTCCTCGACGAACTGCGGGCGCATCACCTTGATGACGCGGATCTCGTCGAGCAGGCGGTGGCGGACCTTGTAGATCGCCCCCATCCCGCCCTCGCGCAGCTTCTCGAGGATCTCGTACTTGCCTTCGAGCTGCCGTAGGGGGAGGGCGGGCACCGGGGTCTTACCTCGTACTGCAGGCGAATCGCGGGGGAAAAACGCTACAGCTCAGACTCCACAAAATAATGAGGAAATGCATTGTGAATGCAGACTGAACCGCCGGTGTCGATGATCTCTTGGCGATATGGCAACCTGAGGCATCGGCTCCGAATTTCTAGGGTATGATCATCTTACATCAGAACGATCACCACCGGTAACGAGACGGCCTCCGGCGCCGCCTGTAGGAACCGGAAGGAGTATCCAGCTATGAGGGTGAGGTCGAAGAAGGCTCTCCGGATGGCTCTGCTCGTGGCGATGTCGGCCCTGGCGACGATGGTGGCGAGAGGGGCGGCGGCGGCGCAGTCAGCTCCCGCGCCCGCCGCTCCGAAACCTCCCCCGGCCGCCGCCGCTCCCACCGCTCCCACCGCCGCTCCCGCCCCCGCTCCCGCCGCGGACCCCCATGCGGCAGCCTTCGCGGCGGACCTCTATCCCTCCGCCGCGGTGTGCGCCACCTGCCATGCGGCGCAGTACGAGGAGTGGCGCTTCTCCTCCCACGCCTACGCGTCCATCTCGCCGATGTTCCACAAGTTCGAGCAGAGCATCAACAACCTCGCGTCGGGCACCGTCGGCTACTTCTGCATGCGCTGCCACTCCGGCGTCGGGACGACGATGGGTGAGCGCCGCGACCTGCCGCTCGGCAAGCGCTCGCGGGTGTCGAACGAAGGGGTGACCTGCGTCACCTGCCACCGCGTCAACGAGTCCTACGGCAAGGTGAACGGCGAGCGGCGCATCGTCCCCGGCGACGTCTTCCAGCCGGTCTACGGCAGCCTCGATGACTCCGGCGTCCGCGCCGTGATCGAGAACCGCGGCGGCTACAACGTCGCCGTGGCGCCCGATCAGTTCGGCCTCAAGATGCACCGCCAGGGGATCCAGTTCGCGCAGATCGGCAAGTCGGAGTTCTGCGTCTCCTGCCACCAGGTGGCGGTCCATCCGGGGATCAAGCTGGAGACCGTCTGGGACGAGTACCGCGACTCGCCCGCCAAACGCCAGGGCATCACCTGCCAGGCCTGCCACATGAGCACCAGCCCGGGGCAGAACAGCGGCATGGCCAAGGGCCCCGCGGCGGTGGTCAACGGGCGGTCGGTCGCCACCGACCGCCAGCGCTCCAACCACTCCTTCGTGGGGCCGGGCTACCCCATCACCCACCCCGGCATCTTCCCCCACCATCCCGAGGCCGACCGCTTCCCGCCCGACGTCTGGCTGAGCTTCGACTACCGGGCGGGCTGGGGTAACGACGACTTCGAGGCCAAGGTCGCGGACGGCAGCCGCAAGGTCGACTTCCCCAAGGAGTGGGCGGCCGCCGACGACCGCGTCGAGGCGCGGCTCATCGTCAACGACAACCTGAAGAAGGTCGACGAGAAGCGCGAGCTCCGGCGGCAGCTGATGGAGAACAGCTCGCGCATCGACGGGCCCTTCTTCGCCAGCCCGCCCAAGGCGGGGCAGGCCCTGCGCTTCGACTACCTGGTGACCAACCTCAACAACGGCCACAACCTGCCCTCGGGGTCGCTGGGGGCGCAGCCGGAGCTCTGGCTGGACGTCGCCTTGATCGGGCCCGACGGCAAGAACGTCTGGGAGTCCGGCTACGTCGACAGCAACGGCGACATGGCGGACATCCATTCGCTCGACGTCGCCGCCGGCAAGATCGCCTTCGACGACCAGCTCTTCAACCTGCAGAGCAAGTTCCTGACCACCAACGTCAAGGGGACGGACCGCGAGATGTACCTGCCGGTGCCGTTCGACGGCGACCAGCTCCCCTTCATCCGGCCGGCCGGCACGCCCAACTCGGTGCTCAACCATCCGCCGTTCATCCGCATGGAGAAGAAGAGCCTGCCGCCGCTCGGCAGCCGCAAGGCGCACTACAAGGTGCCGGCCGACAAGCTCGTCCAACCCGGGACCTACTACCTGGCCGTCTCCCTGGAGACCCGCGCCGAGCCGATCTACTTCATGCGCTTCGTCGGCGCGACGTCCGACATGGAGCAGGCGATGAACGAGTGGATGCTCCGCCTCCACTCCTACACGGTCAAGTTCGATGTCCGCTGACACGGGCAGGAGGAGACCCTTGAGCCGCAATCGAAAGACGAAGTTCGCCCCCCGGCTCGCGCTGCTGGCGGCGCTGCTCGGAGCGGTGCCGGCCCTGGCTGTCGAACTGACCACGGAACCGGCTGCCGAGCCGGCCGCCGCCGCGGCCCCCGCCCCGGCCGCTCCCGCCGCCGCTCCGGCCCCAGGTCCGGCCCCAGCTCCGGGCGACAAGAAGCCGCCCGAGATGTCCCCCGGCGCGCAGCTGACGAAGCACGACGACAAGGCCTTCCGCCCCGGTCCCTCCTACGCCGACAAGCCCTACGACGTGAAGGCCCAGGAGGCCATCTACGGCGCCAAGCACCTGAACCCGACCACCCGTCCGTGGGTCGAGTGGGGACGCGCGCTCTACGACCGCGGGGCCTATCCGCCGAGCCCGACCTGGTTCGGCGAGAAGAACCCGGCCTCCCCCAACTTCCGCGTCTACGGCGACTGGCGCACGGCAGTGGCCTACAACGACAACGGCAAGCCGAACGCCAAGGGCGTCACCGACCAGTCGACGATCGCCACCCGGCTGAACCTCGACATGGACCTCGGGCTGACGGCGACCGAGCGCATCCACGCCTTCGTGCGGCCGCTCGACCACGACGGCCAGTTCACGCGCTACGACCTGGGCGGCCAGAACAAGGGCTTCGAGAAGGCCTTCGACTTCAACCTCGAGACCCTCTTCTTCGAAGGCGACGCCGGGGCCATCGCCATGGGCCTGACGGGCCGCGAGAACGGGGTCGACCTCCCCTTCACCTTCGGCATGATCCCCCTCTTCACCCAGAACGGGATCTGGCTGAACGCCGGCTTCGTCGGCGGCGCCTTCAGCCTGGCGGCCAAGAACAGCCGCACCCTGGACGTCAGCAACTACGACGTCACCTTCTTCACCGGCCTCGACAAGGTGCCGACGGCCGCAGCCCTGGCCGCCGGCCGGAAGCCGACGGACCACGACGCCAAGGTGTTCGGCTTCACCGGCTTCGCCGACGCCAACCGCGGCTACTGGGAGTTCGGCTACGGCTACGTCGACGCCCAGTTCGGCGGCCTCAGCTACCACAACGCCACGGTCGCCTTCAGCCGCCGCTACGGCTCGCTGATCTCGAACAGCGTGCGGGTGATCGAGAACTTCGGCCAGCACCCGGATCCCGGGCAGGCGAAGACCGCGAACGGGACGCTGGTGCTGATCGAGAACTCGCTGGTCACCTCGAACCCCACGGCCCTGGTTCCCTACTTCAATCTCTTCGGCGGCTTCGGCACGCCGCAGGCGCTGGCCCGCGCCGCCGGCACCGGCGGCGTCCTCGTCAACACCGGCATCAACCTGGAGTCCGACGGCCTCACCGGCTTCCCGACCCTCGACGACACCGCGCGCGACTCCTGGGGCGGCGCCCTGGGCGTCGAATATCTCTTCAACCTCGACCGCCAGATCGTCGTCGAGGTGGCCACCGTCCAGCGGACCAAGGACCGCGACTTCGCCACCGGCAACCAGCACGCCATCGGCGTGCGCTTCCAGAACCCGCTCAACAATTCCTGGATCCTGCGCTTCGACGCCATGAAGGGCTTCCGCGACGACGGCCGAGACGCCAGTGGATTGCCCACCCCGGTCAAGGATATCTTCGGAGTGCGACTGGAAATCCGCCACAAGTTCTGACCGGAGACGTAGTTGAATCGACGTAGCGAGCCGGACGGCATGAGAGCGCTGGCTCTGGCGGCGCTCCTGGGCGGCGCCCTGGCGGCGCCGGCCGCCGCCGCCAGCACCGCGATGGACGCCACCCAGACGGTGGGCCCCGAGACCTGCGCCAGGTGCCACGACCGCGAGTACGAGGTCTGGCAGGGGACGAAGCACGCCAAGCTCTTCACCACCGAGCCGCTCCACCTGCGGCCGCGGGCGCAGGAGATCGGCAAGAAGCTTGGCGTGCGCCTGATCAAGAGCGACAGCCTCTGCCTGAACTGCCACTTCACGCCCAAGGTCCTCTCCGGCAGGGTGATCGCCCGCGCCGGGGTCTCCTGCGAGTCCTGCCACGGCGCCGCCCAGGGGTGG
>DATNKQ010000104.1:0-5012 GCA_035603315.1 Thermoanaerobaculia bacterium | reverse complement strand
TTCCATCCGGTCAACGTCGGGCGGCTCTGGCTGGACGAGCCGGGCTTCGTCTCCGCCACCCCCGCCGGCATCCTCGAGCTCCTCCGCCGCTACGAGATCCCGCTCGCCGGGCGCCACGCCGTCGTCGTCGGACGCAGCGCGGTGGTCGGCAAGCCGACGGCGGCGCTCCTCCTGCGCCAGCACTGCACGGTGACGATCTGCCACTCGCGGACGCCCAACCTGGCGGCGGTCACCCGCCAGGCGGACATCCTGGTGGCGGCGATCGGGCGTCCCGCCCTCCTCGGGCCGGAGCACGTCAAGGAAGGGGCGGTGGTGATCGACGTCGGCATCAACCGCCTGAGCGACCGCCGCGACGTCGAGCGCCTCTTCCCCGGCGACGCCGAGCGGCTGCGCCGGTTCGCGGCCCGCGGCACGACGATCGTCGGCGACGTCGACTTCACCCGCGTCGCCCCGCGCGCCGCCGCCATCACTCCGGTGCCCGGCGGCGTCGGCCTGCTGACCGTCGCCATGCTCCTCGTCAACACCCTGGCCGCCGCCCGGCGGCGCCAGAATCGGGCCGTAGGACTACCATAGAGGCAGGGAGGAACCGGCGATGAATCGCGAGCGGCGGGTGGGCCTGCGAGTGGGATTGACCGGCGGGCTCGCCAGCGGCAAGTCGACCGTGGGCACCTGGCTCTCCGAGGCGGGCTTCCGGGTCCTCGACGCCGACCGCATCGTCGCCGAGCTCTACGCTCCGGGCGGCGCGGGGGCGGCCGCGGTCCGCCGGCTCTTCGGCGACGAGTACCTGGACGCCCAGGGCGGCGTCGATCATCGCCGGCTGGCCGAGCGGGTCTTCGCCGACGGGGAGGCGCGCAAGCAGCTGGAGCGCGCCATCCATCCCCTCGTCCGCGATCGCTTCCTGGAGCTGACCGCCAGCGACCCGGGGATCGTCGTCCTCGACGCCACTCTCCTGGCCGAGGCCGGCTACGCCCCCGACTTCGACTTCATCGTCACCGTCGAGGCCCCCTCCGGAGTGCGGCTGCAGCGCGCCGTGGCGCGCGGCATGGACGAGGGAACCGCCCGCGCCCGCCTGCTCGCCCAGGGAGAGGGCGCCGCCCGCCGCGACGCCGCCCATCGCGTCCTCGACAACTGCTGCGAGCTCCCCGACCTCCGCCGCCAGGTCGAGGAGCTCATCGACGAGCTGCAGCGCCTGGCGAACCAGCCCCCCGCGGGCGGATGAGCCCACCCTTCGTTCTCGTCACCGGCAACCCGGGCAAGATCGCCGAGGCGCGGCGGCTGGTGGGGCCGGAGCTGGAGGCGGTCGAGCTCGACCTGCCGGAGATCCAGTCGCTCGATCTCGCCGCCGTGCTCGCCGGCAAGGGCGAGGAGGCCTGGCGGCGCCTCGGCCGGCCGCTGGTCGTCGAGGAGGCGGGGCTCGAGCTCGCCGCCCTGAACGGCTTCCCCGGCCCCCTCGTCAAGTGGATGCTCGACGCCGTCGGCGCCGCCGGCATCGCCCGCCTCGCGGCCTCGCTCGGCAACCCGCGCGCCATCGCCCGCTGCGCCCTCCTCTTCCGTGACGCCGCGCGCACCGTCGTCGCCGAAGGAAAGACCGAGGGCACGCTCGTCCTGCCGCCGCGCGGCGCCCACGGTTTCGGCTGGGACCCCGTCTTCCTCCCCGACGGCGAGACCCGCACGTTCGGCGAGCTGTCCGGCCCTGCCAAGGACGCCCTCAGCCACCGCGGACGTGCTTGGCGGGCGCTGCTCGAAAAGCTCGGCGGATAGGAGGGCCGGCCCCCGCCACGCTACCTCTCGCGCTCAGAGCCTATGAATTTTTTCGGAGGTCGATCATCCGCGAAAACTTAGGGCCTGTCATCCCGAGCGTGAGCGAGGGACCTGGGCGGAGGGAGGCCTCCCAAACATCTGGTAGCAAAGGGCTTCGCGCCGCCCATCCCCCAGGTCCCTCGCTCTCGCTCGGGATGACAACCGGAAGAACGTGCCTACCGCACTGAGGGCGATGGCTTGGTCTCGACAATTATTCACACGCTCTCAGCCGAGCCCAGGTCCTCTTGGTGATTTACAATGGTAGGGAACTCCGGACCGCTCCCTGGAGCCGTCCACGTTCACGGCGTTCCTGCGCGAGTCGCTCCTTCCGGGCCGGTTTCCCGGCGCGGAGATTCCGGCGATCCGCGATCTCGAGGAGGTCAGGCCGATGCTGCGAGAGACGGTGATCGAGTGGACCCAGCAGTGGCTGGAGGAAGGGCGGGAGGAGGGTCTCCAGAAAGGCCGCGAAGAAGGCCAGCAACAGGGAGAGGCCAGGCTCTTGGTCCGGCTCCTAGAGTTGAAATTCGGACCGCTCTGCGATCACGACCGAGAACGGATCGCCAGCGCCAGCGCCGACCTCCTGCTCCTGTGGGGTGAGCGCGTGCTGACGGCCGGCTCGCTCGGCGAGGTCTTCGCGGACGGCGGTTAGAGCCCGTCATCCCTCGACCTGCTGCATTCAGCGTTTCTACCCGATCGCCACCCCGCCCAGCAGCCAGAGCAGCACCGCCTTCTGCACGTGGAGGCGGTTCTCCGCCTCGTCGAAGATGCGGCTCTGCGGGCCGTCGGCGACGGCGGCGGCGACCTCCTCGCCGCGGTGAGCGGGGAGGCAGTGGAGGAAGACCGCCTCGGGCCGCGCCAGGGCCATGAGGGCGGGATCGACGGTGAAGCCCTGGAAGGCGCGGAGGCGTTCCTTCGCCTCTTCCTCCTGGCCCATCGAGGCCCAGACGTCGGTGTAGACGGCGGAGGCGCCGGCGACGGCGGCCCGAGGATCGCGCGTGATCTCGATGCTGGTTCCCGCCGCTGCCGCGTCCTCCCGCGCCAGGTCGGCGTAATGGGGTTTGACCTCGTAGCCGGCGGGCGAGGCGACGGCGATGTCCATCCCCACCTTGGAGGCCCCGAAGAGCAGCGAGTGCGCCATGTTGTTGCCGTCGCCGACGTAGGCGATCTTCCTGCCCTTCAGGTCGCCGAAGATCTCCGACAGCGTGAAGTAGTCGGCGAGCGCCTGGCAGGGGTGGAGGTCGTCGGTGAGGCCGTTGACGACCGGCACCGAGCCGTAGCGGGCGAGGTCGACCACCGTCTGGTGGGCGAAGGTGCGGGCCATGATGCCGTCGACATAGCGCGAGAGGACCCGCGCGGTGTCGGCGATCGGCTCGCCGCGCCCGAGCTGGATGTCGCGGCTGGAGAGGAAGAGGGCGTGGCCGCCGGTCTGCACCATGCCGACCTCGAAGCTCACCCGCGTGCGGGTCGACGATTTCTCGAAGATCATCGCCAGGCTCTTGCCCGCGAGCGCGCTTTGGTAGCGGGCGGGGTCGGCCTTGGCGTCGGCCGCCAGCCGGAAGAGGCCGGCCACCTCGGCGGCCGTGAGGTCGTGGATCGAGACGAGGTGACGCTGGGGCTGCTGGGTCATGGAATCTCCTGGGAGCCGTCGGCGACGATGGCGGTGCCGCTCTCGCCGGAAAGCGCGGCGGGCAGGTGCTCGATGTCGGTGATGAGGACCTTGCGGCCGGTGGCGGCGACGAAGTCGATGGCCGACTCGATCTTCGGCCCCATGCTGCCGGCGGGGAACTGCCCGCGGGCGAGCATCCGGCGCGCCTCGGAAAGCGGGAGGACCGGCAGCGGCTCTTCGCTCTTCTTGCCGAAGTTGCGCATCACCTGGGCGACACCGGTGAGAATGACGAAGAGGTCGGCCTGCAGCTCGCGGGCCAGGAGGGCGGAGGTGCGGTCCTTGTCGATGACCGCCTCGACGCCGAAGATCTGGCCGTTGCGGCGGCGGATCACCGGGATCCCTCCCCCGCCGCCGGCGATCAGCACGTAGTGCCGAGAGAGGAGGTCGCGCAGGGCCGCCACCTCGAGGATCTCCAGCGGCCGGGGGCTGGCGACCACCTTCCGCCAGCCGCGGCCGGCGTCCTCCACCATCCGCCACCTGTGCTGCCGCATGAGGATCTCGGCGCGATAGCGGGAGTAGAACGGTCCCACCGGTTTCGACGGGTTGGCGAAGCCGGGGTCGTCGCGATCCACCACCACCAGCGAGAGGACGGTCGCCACCTGGCGCGCCAGCCGCTCGGCCCGCAGGCGGTTGCGCAGCGCCACCTCGAGGAGGAAGCCCATGCTGCCCTCGGTCTGCGCCACCGCGAGGTCGAGCGTCGCCGGCGGGATCTTGGTCGCCGCCTCCTCCATCTGGATCATCACCTGCCCGACCTGGGGGCCGTTGCCGTGCACCACCACCATGTTCTGGCCCCGCCGCGCGAAGTCGACGAGCCAGCCGGCCGCAGCGCTCGCCCGCTTGAGCTGCTCGGCGACGGTGCCGTGATCCTCCGGAGTGAGGAGAGCGTTGCCGCCGAAGGCGACGACGGCCAAGGGGGCGACCGGCGCCAGGTGGGAGGGAACGGTCTGGGCTCGCCGCCGCGGCGCCCGCGCGCCCGCCCTCACAAGGGGTCCCGCTCGATCGGCATCGTCATGCAGCGCGGCCCGCCGCGCGCCCGCGACAGCTCGTTGGCGGCGAGGGTGACGACCGCCGGGCCCCCTTCGAGCAGCCGGTGCCGGCCCGCCGCCACCTCCTCCTCTGGCAGCACCCGGAAGCCGCGGCGCCCCAGCTCCTCGATGGTCTTCCGGTTGCGCTGGTAGAGGAGGATGACGCCGGGGGCTACGGCGAAGGCGTTGGCGCCGTCCGTCCACTGCTCGCGCTGCTGGTCGATGATCTCGGTGGCGCCGCCGCAGGGGATGACGTCCAAGTCAAGACCGAGGTCGGCGAGCGCTTTCAGGAGCGACGGCCGCACTGCGAAGGTGAGCTCCGGCGAGTAGAGGTCGACGTAGTAGACGCGGGCCGACTCCGGGCCGCCGGGGGCGATGACCGGCAGGTGGGCGAGGCAGGTGCCGTGGTCGATGAGGGTGAAGACGGTGTCCAGGTGCATGTAGGAGCGCTTCGAGGGCAGCTCGACGAGGATCAGGTGGCGGAAGGCGGTCTCTTCGAGGCGGAGGTACTCGGCGAGCAC
>DATNKQ010000098.1:0-9208 GCA_035603315.1 Thermoanaerobaculia bacterium | reverse complement strand
GGGGAGGATGAGGAGATCGTAGCGCCCCCAGCGGTAGGGCCCGTAGAGACGCTCGGCGGCGTCGATCATCTTCGGCGTGTCGGCGAGCTCCCAGGCGGCGCGCTCGACGACGGCGGGCAGGGCGTAGACGCCGCTGCGGTCGCCCAACGGCCGGAACTCCAGGTCGCCTACGGCGATGGCCAGCAGGTAGGACGGGATCGCCTGCGGCATGCGGAAGCGGTAGATTCCGTCGGCGCTCTTCTTCGTCGGGTTCTCGGCGCTCATGACGGCGAGGAGATCGGGGGGGACGTGGAGCGTCGCCTCGTAGGTCATCCGCACGCCCGGGGTGTCCTGGCAGGGCACCCAGGTGCGCGCCAGGATGGCCTCCGACTGGCTGAAGAGAAACGGCCGCGGGTCGCCGGCCTGCTCCGGGGTGAGCCACTGCAGGGCCGCCGCCTCCGGGCGGGTCGCGTAGTCGACGCTCACCCAGCGCGTCTCCGTGGTAATGGGGATCTCCAGGTCGCTACCGAGAAAAGGGACCGGGTCGCCCAGCTTGTAGGGCGCCGCGGCCTTGCCGCCGTCGAGCGTGACGCCCTCGATGTCGAGGTCGCGGGTGTCCAGATGGAGGCGGGTGGCGCCCGACCGGTGGACGAGGCGGAGGCTCGCCCGGCCGCGCAGCCGGCGGGCGGCGAAGTCGGCAGTCAGGTCGAGCTTCAGATGGTCGACGGCCACCTCCTCGGGCCGCGCGAAGGAGTGTGCGTCGCGGTGCGCGGGAGGTGCCGCAGCCGGCCCCGTCGATGGGGCGGCCCCGGCGGCTGCCGGCGCCGTCCGCGGCGGACGAGCGCCCGCGCCGCCGCCGGCGCAGGCGGCGACGAGAAGCGGCAGCGGGAGAAGACTGAAGAGGAGGGCGGCCACGGCAGCCAGGGGCGGCAGGTCGAGGAGCTTCGTCATGCGGTCCTTCCCATCTGGCGGGGGAGAGGATGCCAGACCGCCGGCGCGTTGTCGTCCAAGGCCTGGTTGAGGCGCCGGACGATGGCGAAGACCTCCGGCCGGGAGACCTTGGCGCCCGGCCCCGCCTCCTCGACGCGGTCGAGGGTGGCGTGGGCGAGGTGGACGGGGAGGGCGTTGAAGGTGATCATGCCGCGCTCGGCGCCGGCCCCCTGGAGGTCCAGCACGTAGTCGGTCGCCTGCGCGAGGTCCTGGCGTGCCAGCGCCATCACCTCCGCCCGGGGGACCCCCGCCGGCAGGTAGTGGCGTCCCTCGAGCGCGTCGGCGGCGGAATCCTTGAGGATGTTGACGAGCTGCAGCCCTTCGCCGAAGAGGGCCGCGCGCCGGCGCAGCGCCGCGGCCACCGGAGAGAGCGCCGGCCGGCCGAGGAGGAAGAGCTCGGTCAGGAGCTCGCCGACGATGCCGGCGACGACGTAGCAGTAGCGCCGGAGGTCTTCGAGGTCGGTCAGGGTGAGCTCGCCGCGGTCGGTGCCGCGGGCCACGAATCCCGCCATCCCCGCGATCGTCCGTGCCGTGTGCTCGCGGATGAGCCGGACGGCCGGAGGCGCCAGGGTGAAGAAGCTGTCGAGCACGTAGGGGACCTGGGCGAGGAGCTCGTGGTATCCCGGCTGGGCGCAGGGGACGGCGTCGCGCCATGCCTGCGAGGAGTCGGCGGCCTCCTCTTCCGCCGGCCCGTCGAGCAGGCGCCGAAAGCGCTCCAGGGCGGCGATTTTCTCCGCCCGCTGCCAGCCGGGCGCGTCCTCGAAGGTGTCGGCGATGCGGAAGAGGAGGTAGGCGATCGTCACCTCGCTCCGCGTCGGCTCCGGCAGGTGCGGGATCGACAGGGCGAAGGTGCGGCTCGTCTGGATCAGCAGCTCTTCGAGGTCGGGCATGCGCGGCGCGGGCGGAGGCGGTCCACCCGTGGGAAAGGATAGCAGGAGTCAGATCCCGATCACGGTCCCCGGCACCTCCTCGCCCGCCAGCGCGCGCTCCAGGAGCCCAGGCTCGCGGCCGTCGAGAATCGACGAGGTGATGCCCTGGGCGGCGAGGGCCAAGGCGGTCTCCACACGGTGCAGCATGCCGCCGGTGACGTCGGTGCCGGCGGGCGCGCCGATGACCGCGCGGACGGCGGCGGCAGCAGCCGGGTCGGACGCCGTGATGCGGGGGATGGTCCGGCCGCTTCCGTCGTAGACCCCCGCGGTCTCGCCCAGCCAGAGGATGCGGCGGACGGCGATTCCGCGCGCCGGCAGGAGGCCGGCCAGGAGGGCGAAGAGGCGCTCGGTCGAGCAGATGGCGACCCCCTGCCCGCGGTCCAGCACGACATCGCCCCAGAGGACGGGCAAGAGGCCGCGGCCGAGGGCCAGGAGGAGCGGCTCCTCGGCGAAGCTGGCGGCGGCGCCGTCCGCCGCCACCAGGGCGCTCGAGGGGGCGAGCGAGAAGGGCAGGGCGCCGGCGGCGCGGAGCTCGGCGGCGACGATGCGATGGAGGTCGGCCGCCCGCTGCTGCGTCTCGGCGACGCCGGGGAGCTGGTCCGGCGAACGCAGGCCCGCCGCCAGCCCGTAGCGGGCGGCGGCCACGTGGCCGAACGAACCGCTGCCGTGGCCGACGATCAGGCGCTCCGGCACGCGGCCGGCGGCGCGCGCGACCTCGGACGCGAGGCGCCGGATGACCTCGAGGCGCGGCGTCTCCGGACGCGTCTTCTCGGTGATCAGGCTCCCGCCCAGCTTCACCAGAACGGCTTCCATGGATGAACTCTAGAACAGGTGTTGGATGCCGATCTCCGGCCCCTCGCCGACGCCGTCTCTGAGCACGAAGCCGACGACCGGCAGGTCGTCGAGACGGCCCGCCACCTCGTCCTCGGCCTCGGGCTCGCAGATCACGTGGACGTTGGCGCCGGCGTCCATGGTGGCGTAGGCCGCGAGGCCCTCCTGGCGCAGCTCGCGCACGGCGCGGAGGACGCCGACCGTGCCCGGGCTCCAGTAGAAGATGGGAGGCGACGAGGACATGGCGATGAGGTGGAGGTCGACCGCCTCCTCTTCGAGCACCGGCCCGAGCAGCGCGAGGTCGCGGCTCTCGATCGCCTGCCGCACGCGCTCGAGGCGGGCCGGGAGGAGCTCCAGGCGCCGGGAGAAGTAAGGGCTGGTGGGGGCGCGGCGGTGGCCCTCCAGCGAGGAGACGACCTTGGGGCCGATCTCGACGACGGCGATGACGTCGCGCAGGTCCCAGCTCTCGGCGGGGGCGAGCTGCACGGCGTACGAGTCCTGCTCGTCCCGCGCCTCGCCGGCCGGCCACTCGACGTAGCCGCCCAGGACCGAGCGGGCGGCGGATCCCGAGCCGCTCTCGCGGGCGAGGCGGGAGAGCTCTCGGCTCCCCACGCCGCCCTTGTCGAGCGCCCCGGCGGCGGCGAGCGTCAGGGCCGCGAATCCGGACGCCGAAGAGGCGAGCCCGCCGCCGGTAGGGAAACCGTTGCGGGTGGCGATGCGGAAGCTCGACCGGCTCCCCGCCCAGCGGCGGATGCGGTCGAGGTGGGCGCGCACGCGGAGGTCGAACTCCGGGGGAGGCTTGCGGAAGCTGCCGTCCGCCTCGGAGAGCCAGACCTCGTCGTGCGGCGCCGGGCCGGAGCCGGCGGAGCGCGCGGAGGCCGACGTCTCCTCGAGGATCTCGGCCGTGCAGCGGGTGCGGCAGGTCTCGAGGGTCATGGAGATCGAGGGGTTCTGCGGGATGGCGCGCTCGAGGTCCTTGGCGCCCCAGTACTTGATGAAAGCGATGTTGGCCGGCGCGTCGACGGTCGTCTTGCTCAAGGGATGGCCTCCCGCCGCAGTCCGGCGGCTCCGAGGTGGACGGGGTAGAGGGGGAGCGCGGCCAGAAAGGGCCAGCTCGAAGGCCGCTCCGCCTCCGGATGGTAGACGAGGAGGGCGCCGGCGGACGGCCCGGTCAAGGCGCCGGCCCCGGAGATCTTGGCGGCGCCGCCCTCGCCCTCGATCCGCCGCACCAGCGCGCGCACGGCCGGCGGCACCACCCCCAGCTCCTCGAGGCCGGCCTCGAACTCGCGGATGTGGGTGACGATCTCCATGGGGCGCTCCTCTCGGGCGGCGAGGGCTCGATGGAGCCCCTCTGTCGCCTCTCCCATGCAATCCAGGAGCCGCTCGTGGCGCGCGGGGTCGGCGGCATGGCGGGCGCGCACCGCCGCCACCACCGCCCCGGTGGGTTCGGCGGGCATCCCGCTGTCGTGGACGCGGAGGTGGGCGAGGAGGGGGGAGCGCACGGCGACCGGGGTGAGGTCCAACCCTCCCGCCGGCCGACGCCGCGCCCACAGGAGTCCGCCGTGGAGGACCGTCGCGGCGTCGACGCCCGAAGGAGTGCCGTGCTGGCGGCGCTCGACCTCGTGGGCCAGGCGCTCGACGGTCGGCAGGTCGGCGGCGGCGCCGAAGAACTCGAGAGTACCGGCGACCACCGCCACCGCCGCCGCCGCCGAGCTGCCGAGGCCGGAGCCGACGGGGAGATCCGACTCGATGCGCAGCCGGAGCGGTGGCAGCGGCACCCCTTCCCCGAACGAGCCGGCAACCTCTCCCAAGGCCACCTTGACGAGATGGAGGGGGTCCTCGCCGCGCAGCGCCTGGAAGGAATCGGGACGGGGGTTGCGCGCGTAGCCCTCCCAGCGCTGGCGGCAGAGCCGGGCATAGTCGAGGATCGCCGGCCAGTCGGTCTCCTCGCGGGCGCCGAGGCCTGGCAGGTCGATCGACACCGCGCCGCCGCGGGCGAAGGGACGGGAAGCGCCCGCCTCGAACCGCGCGCGTAGCCGGAGGTCGATGGCCGCCACCAGCGCCGGGCGGCCGTAGACGACGGAGTGCTCGCCCATGAGGATGAGCTTGCCCGGCGCCGACACCGCGAAGGGCTCGGGAACCTGCGGCCGCGCGACGGGCACCGGGATATCGGAGGGTGGAAGGGTGAGGGTGGGAGGAGCGGGCCGCCGGCGCCCCAGGCGCTCCGGCGGCCGGCCTTTCCGGGTTCAGGTGGGGATGGGGGGCTGGGAGGGGAGCTCCCCGCGCCCGAGCTTCTCGTGCGCCCGCGCCAGGTCCCAGGAGGTGAGCGCCGACATGAGCGACAGCTCCCCGGCGAGCACCGCCCCGCCGACGATCTCGGCCAGGCGGAGCACGGCATCGCCGCGGCGGTCGGGGTCGGGCGAGACGCCGAGCACGGCCAGCGCCTCGCGCTGGGTGTCGAGCGCCGTGCCGCCGCCGATCGCCCCCAGCGGGCAGTCGGGGAGGAAGACGGAGGCGAAGACGGCGCCGTCGTCGCGGGGCTCGATGCAGGTCACTCCCAGCGACCCCTCGACGACCTGCGCCGGATCCTGGCCGGTGGCGATGAAGAAGGCGGCGAGGACGTTGGCGTAGTGGGCGTTGAAGCCCAGCGAGCCGGCGGCGATCGAGCCCAGGAGGTTCTTCCGGTACTGCACCTCGACGAGGTCGGCGGCGTTGGTCTTGAGCGCGCTCGCCAGCGTCGGCGCCGAGAGGATGATCTCGGCGTAGATGCGCTTGCCCCGCCCCTCCTGGAAGTTGATCGCCGAGGGCTTCTTGTCGGAGCAATAGTTGCCGGAGAGCGAGATGCAGGCGACGCCGGTCGACGGCTCGATGAGCTGCGAGACGGCGCGGTCGCAGGCGATGGTCGCCATGTTCATCCCCATGGCGTCGCCGGAATCGAAGCGGAAGCGCAGGAAGACCGTAGTGCCGAAGGCGAAGGGGCGCACCTCGAGGAGCCGCAGGTACTGGCTCGTCCCCTCGGTGATGCGCTTGAGGTCGGCGTCGTGGTCGGCGATCCAGCGCAGGAACTGCTGCGTCTGCACGATCCCCGAGGTGCGGAAGACCGGCGCCCGCGTCATCCCCACGTCCTCCACCCGCACGACGGCGCCACCGGCCTCGCGGATGGCCGTGCAGCCGCGGTTGACGGAGGCGACCAGGGCCGCCTCGGTGGTGGCGAGCGGCACGTAGACGTCGCCCTGGGCGTAGTTGCCGCGGAGGGCGAGCGGCCCGGCGATCCCCATCGGGATCTGGGCGACGCCGATGAAGTTCTCGCAGTTGCGGCGGGAGGCGCGGCTGACGTCCAGCGAGTGCTGGGCGATGTGGTGGAGCGGCGCGCGCGTCATCTCTTCCAGGGCCTGGCGGCGGATCTCGGCAGCCTCCTCGGGAGCGAGGTCCCGGGGCAGCTCGTGGAAGCGCCGCTCGCCGGAGACCAGCGACTGCACGAGGGCGTCGCGGGCGTCCGGGGTGGGGCGGTTCCCACGGGTGGAGGAGGTCCTGGCGGCTGGTTGCATGGTCATCGTCATATCCCCGACCTTCTGAGGAGTTTCGCCTGTTTGAGATCCCCGATCGTTCTCGCCCCGATGCAGAACATGCAGATCTTGAGCTCCGCGACGATCCGCACGATGCGCGCGCTCACCCGGTCGGCCGACTGCGTGGCCGCCTCCAGGAACTGGTAGGCCAGCCCGGCCAGATCCGCCCCCAGGGCCAGCGCCTTGGCGACGTCGATGCCGCTGCGCAGGCCGCCGCTGCCGATGATCGTCAGGCCGTCCAGGCGCCGCAGCTCCTGGATGGCGAGGGGCGTCGGCACCCCCCAGCCGGCGAACAGCTCGCCGATCTCGGCATCGCCGGCCCGCGCCGCCTCGATCCGCGCCCAGCTCGTCCCCCCCACCCCGGCGGTGTCGACGATGCGGATGCCCTGGGCCAGCAGCTCCCGCCCCACCGCGCCGGAGATCCCGCTGCCGATCTCCTTGGCGATCACCGGCACCTCCAGCTGGCGGGCGACCTCGCCCATCTTGGGCAGCAGGCCGGAGAAGTTGCGCTGCCCTTCCGGCTGGATCGCCTCCTGCAGGGGGTTCAAGTGGAACACCAGGGCGTCCGCCCCGATCATCTCGACCACCTGCCGGCACTCCGCGAGACCCATGCCATAGTTGAGCTGCACGGCCCCCAGGTTGGCGAGGAGAGGGATCGAGGGCGCCACCTCGCGTACCCTGAAGGTATCAGCTTTCGCCGGATCTTCCAACGCTTTGCGCTGCGAGCCGACCCCCACCGCCACCCCCATCGCCTCGGCGCCGGCCGCCAGGTTGCGGTTGATGAGGCCGGCGATCTCGGTGCCGCCGGTCATGCAGGAGATGAGGAGAGGGGCCGCCAGGCGCTTGCCGAGGAAGTCGACCGAAGTGTCGATCTCGTCGTAGTCGATCTCGGGGAGCGCCCGGTGCTCGAAGGAGTACTCGGCGAAGTAGTTTTTGCCGAGCTGCATGCGGTCCTCGAGCGCCAGGCGGATGTGCTCCGCCTTGCGGTCGCGGCCGAGGAGGTCGGCGCCCAGGGCCGGAGCTTCCAGGTCGGCGGCGCGGACGCTCACTGCTTGCGCTCCCGCAGGTAGCCCAAGAGGCCGGCGAAGAAGGTCCGCCCGCCGTCCGCCAGCCGGTCGCCGTCGAGGCCCGCCAAGGCGCTCCGCGCGATCGCCAGCCGCTCCTCGATCATCCCCGTCATCCGCGCCACGGCGCCGGTTCCCTCGAGGATCCGCTGCACCCGCGCCACCTCCTCGCGTTCGAGATGCGGGTCGCCGAGCGCTGTCTGGAGGGTCCGCCGCTCCTCCGGCGAGGCGGCGCGGAGGGCATGGTAGACGAGGAAGGTGAACTTGCCCTCCTTGAGGTCGGCGCCGACCGGCTTGCCCACCGCCTCCTCGTCGCCGAACATGCCGAGGAGGTCGTCCTGGAGCTGGAAGGCCTCGCCGACGGCGCCGCCGTAGCGGGAGAGCGCGGCGAGCGTCGCCGCGTCGGCCCCGGCGAGGATGCCGCCGAGCTGGATCGGCCGCTCGCAGGTGTAGCGCCCCGACTTCAGGCGCAGCACGCGCAGCAGCTCGTCTTCGCCGGCCTGCTGCTCGGTGGCGCGGCGCAGGGCGACGAGGAGCTCCAGGTACTGGCCGCCGATGACCTCCTGGCACATGTCGGAGAAGCAGCGCCGCAGCTCGGCCGCCCGCTCGCCCTCGACGAGGACGCCGCCGAACAGCTCGACTGCCCAGGTGTGGGCGAGGTCGCCCTCGAGGATCGCCGCCGACGCCCCGAAGTCGCCGGCGTCGCCGCGCCAGCCGTGCGAGCGGTGCGCCTCGCGGAAGCGGGCGTGCGCCGACGGCTGCCCGCGCCGCACCTCGGCGTGGTCCATGATGTCGTCGTGGATCAACAGGTAGGTGTGGAGGAACTCGGTGGCCAGGGCGAGCGGCAGGACGGCGCCGTCCGAGGTCCCTCCGCAGGCGCGGTAGGTGTAGTAGACGAGGGCCGGCCGCAGCCGCTTGCCGCCATGCGTCATCAGCTCCTCGACGCCGTCGATGAGGTCGAGGATCTCCGGCACCTCGGAGGCGCGCCCGGCCTCGCCAGCCGCCGCGGCACGCTTCGCCCCCAGCCAGGAGGCCAGCTCGCGGTCGAGCTTGGAGCGGAAGCCGTCGAGCAGGGCGGAGAAGCCCTCCGGCCCTTCGGCTTCCCTCTCGGTGGCGCGCGGCGCAGCCGCTGTCGAAGTCGTCATCCCGAGTGCGATCCCGGCGGGATCTCCCCGCCCCGTGAATTCTACCGGATTCAAGACAACGCCACCGGTAGGCCCGTCCCGGCGGACGGCTCCGGTAGAGTATAGAGGACGCACTTTGCGATGCAAAGCGTGAATTGTAAACTTTCCCATCAGGAGCTGCTTTGTGGACTTGACACTGGAGAGCGGGTGAAGCCGGGCGGGCAGGCGTTGGCGGTGCTGCGGGGGGAGCTCGCTCCCTCCTCTGCTACACTCCGCGGCCTATGACGGCACCCTTCCGCCTGCCCCTCGCGGGGTCCCGCGTGGGCATGATCAGCCTGGGCTGCCCCAAGAACCTCGTCGACAGCGAGGTGATGTTGGGGGAGCTCGCGCGGCGGGGGTATGAGGTGGTCGCCGACCTCGACGGTGCGGACACCGTGATCGTCAACACCTGCGGCTTCATCGAGGAGGCGAAGCAGGAGTCGATCGACACCATCCTCGAGGTGGTGGGGCGGAAGGGGAAGGGGGTCGAGCGGGTGCTCGTCGCCGGCTGCATGGTCAACCGCTACGGCGAGGAGCTGGCGCGGGAGATCCCGGAGATCGACGGCTTCGTGGGCCTGGACCAGCTCCGCGAGGTGGGCGAGCTGGTGCAGCTCGGCTCCGGACCGCCGCTTCCGGCGCCGTCGCACGCCGTCTTCGACCACACCGCGCCGCGCCTGCTGACGACC
>DATNKQ010000091.1:0-8098 GCA_035603315.1 Thermoanaerobaculia bacterium | reverse complement strand
GGGGAGGCGAGCGGGAACCCTTTCCGCACTGCTGCCCCGTCGAGCTTGACGCCGAACTCGCCGCCGATCTCACCGTCCTCGCCGGGCGCTACGAAGTCTCCCTGGAGGTCCTGCTCCTCGCTGCCTGGCAGGTCTTGCTGGGCAGGCTGAGCGGTGAGCCGTCGGTCGCAATCGACACCATCTTCGAGGGGCGCAAGTATGAGGAGCTCGCCGGCGCGATCGGCCTCTTCGCGCGGGTGCTGCCGGTCCTCGCTTCTCTCGCCGGCAATCCTCGGTTTTGTGATTTCCTCGCCAAGATCGAGGAGGCCCATCGCCAGGCTCGCGAATGGCAGGAGTACGCGCCTTGGGAAGAGGGGGGCACCGCGCCGGCGATCGTCGCCGGCTTCGAGTTCGCTCCATGGCCGGCGCCACGGACGGCGGGAGGCGTGTCGTTTTCTCCTCTGGCGCTCCATTGTCGGTTCGAGCGGATCGAGGTGAAGCTCCACTGCACCTGGACGCCCACAACGCTTGCCCTCGAGATCCAATACCTGCAGGAAGTCCTCCCAAGCCCCGAGGCGCAGTGCCTGGCTCGCCGCTACGCGACTCTCCTAGGCGAGATCTTGCGCGCGCCGGAGGGTCGGATCGCCTGGCTCGAGATCTTACCCGCAGCGGAGCGCCATCGCCTGCTCGTGGAGGTCAACGACTCGGCAATGGCCTTCGAACCCTCGCCGGGAGTTCACCATCGCTTCGCGTGCCAGGCGGCTCTTACTCCGGAGAGTCCGGCCGTGATCTGCGAGAGCCGGAGGCTCAGCTACGGCGAGCTGGATCGCGCCGCGGACCGCGTGGCCGCGGAGCTGCACCGGCGCGGCGTGCGCCCGGAAGAGCGGGTGGGTCTCTACCTCGAGCGCTCGCCGGAGATGGTGATCGCCCTGCTGGCAGTGCTCAAGTCGGGCGCCGCCTATGTCCCGTTGGACCCTGGGGTGCCGGCCCCGCGCTTGAAAATGATGCTGGACGACGCTGCGGCCGTGGCCCTGGTCTCCTCAGCGGGCCTCCCCGCCGGAGAGCTGATGGCCGCCGACCGCATCGTCTGGCTGGACGCAGGCGCCCTCCTGGAGCCGCTGGCCCCAGGCGAGCCAGGGGATGCGGGAACGGGCGAGCCGCTGCCCGATCCCGGGAGCCTCGCCTACGTTCTCTTCACCTCCGGTTCGACCGGCCGGCCCAAGGGGGTGGCGATCGAGCACCGGCAGTTGCTGAACTATGTTGACGGCATCCTCTACCGGATGGATGTTCCAGCCGGAGCGAGTTTCGCCATGGTGTCGACTTTCGCCGCCGACCTCGGCAACACCATGCTCTTTCCGGCGCTCCTGACGGGTGGCTGTCTGCACATCATCTCGACGGAGCGGGCCTCCGACCCCGATGCGTTCGCGGAGTACTGCCGCCTCCACACCATCGACTGCCTGAAGATCGTGCCCTCACATCTCGGCGCCTTGCTCACCGCCAGCCGTCCGCAGGACATCTTGCCCCGGCGGCTGCTGGTGCTGGGCGGAGAGGCAGCGACCTGGCCGCTGATCGAGCGCATTGAGCAGTTGGCTCCGGCTTGCCGGATCTTCAACCACTACGGGCCGACCGAAACTACCGTCGGGGTCACCGCCTGCGAAGTGGTCCGCGGGACGCCCCGCACCTCGGCAACCGTCCCGCTCGGCCTCCCCCTGGCCAATTCCCGGGCTTTCCTGCTCGACAGCGGTCAGAAGGCCGCGGCCCCCGGATGCATCGGCGAACTCTACCTCGGCGGCGCCGGACTGGCCCGGGGATACCATGGCCGGCCGGAGCTCACCGCCGACCGGTTCGTTCCTGCCCCGGAAGGCAGCGAGCCGGGAGCGCGGCTGTACCGTACCGGCGACCTAGTCCGACTGCTGCCCGCCGGCAGCCTGGAGTTCCTCGGCCGCGCTGACGACCAGGTGAAGATCCACGGCTTCCGGATAGAGACTAAAGAGATCGAGGTCGTGCTCGGTGGCCATCCGGGGCTGCGCGCAGCTGTCGTCAGGGTGAGGGAAGACGCTGGTCAGAAGCGCCTGGTGGCCTACGCTGTGCCACGGCCGGGGACCGAGATAGCGCTCGACCCGCTTCGGGCCTACCTGCGGGAGCGCCTGCCGGGTTACATGGTGCCGCCAGATATCGTCCTGCTCGCGTCGCTCCCCTTGACCGCCAACGGCAAGGTGGATTTGCGCGCTCTGCCGGCACCCGAGCAGGCGGTTCCCGCTGGCTCCGGCTACGTCGAGCCGCGCACCGGGGTTGAGATCCGCCTCGCCGAGATCTGGCGCAAGGTTCTGGGCGTCGAGCGAGTGGGACTCGACGACAACTTCTTCGAACTCAAGGGTGACTCGATCCTGGCGATCCAGGTGATCGCAGCCGCCAATCGGGAAGGCCTGGTGCTCCAGCCCAAAGATCTCTTCGAGCACCAGACGATCGGCCGTCTCTCGACGGTGGTCGGGGCCGGACCGCTGGCGGTGGCGGAGCAGGGGCTTGTCACCGGGCCGGTGCCCCTGACGCCCGTCCAGTGCTGGTTCTTCGAGCTCGATCTCGTCGACCGTCAACATTGGAATCAGAGCTCGCTGTGGGAGCTGCGCCCACCGGCCTCGCCGGCCCTTCTCGAACGGGCCGTGTCTGGGCTCCTGGAGCATCATGACGCCCTGCGCCTGCGCTTCGCTGAGGAAAAGAGTGGTTGGCGCCAGTTCTCTACAGGTGAGGAAGGTACGAAGGGATGCTTCACGACTGTCGACCTCTCTACGCTCACCCCCGAGCTGGTCCCGTCGGTGCGCGGCGAAGTGCTGGAAACGCTGCAGGCAAGCCTCGATCTCGAGCGAGGACCGCTCGCCCGGGTGGCTCTCCTCCTCGCAGCGCCGACAGAGCCTGCCCTGCTCCTCATAGCCCTCCACCACCTGGTAGTGGACGGCTATTCCTGGCGCATCTTGCTCGAGGATCTCACCTCGGCGCTGCAGCAGATCGCCCGCGGTGGGGAGGTCCGGCTGCCGCCCAAGACCTCGTCCTGGCGGCAGTGGGCTGAGCGGCTGGCCGAGCACGCGCAGTCCGCGGCTCTCGCCGCGGAGCTGGACTTTTGGCTGGCCGAAACTGCGGTGGTGCCCGATCCCAACCTAGCGCTCGAAGGAGGCGGCGACCGGAACACCCTGGCCAGCGAGCGCAGCGTCGTCGTTGCCCTCAACACCGAGGAAACCCGTGTCCTGCTCGAAGACCTGCCGGAGGTCTACCGCACGCAGATCAACGACGTCCTGCTGACCGCGATCGTACGCGCGTTCGCCCGGCGAACGGGGCGCCGAAGTCTCCTCTTGGAGCTCGAGGGGCACGGCCGGGAACCGCTATTCGACGGTGTCGACCTATCGCGCACGGTGGGCTGGTTCACCGCCCATTTTCCGGTGGTGCTGGAGGCCGGCGAAGGGGCGGATCCCGGCAGCGACCTCAAGCGGGTCAAGGAGCACCTGCGCCGGATCCCCAACCGCGGCATCGGCTACGGTCTGCTGCGCTACCTGGCGGCGCCGGGAGAACGGCTGCGCGCGCTGCCCGAGCCGGCTGTCAAGTTCAACTATCTGGGCCAGTTCGATCAGCTGCTGGCGCACCCGGGAGCACTGATGCCGAGCTCCGCGCCGCGGGGTTCGGACCGCAGCCCGTGCTCGCGGCGCCCGCGGCGCATCGCCATCGACGGCGGTATCGCCGGCGGCCTGCTCCATCTCCGCTTTTCATATAGCGTCAGCCTGGATGGCGAAGACAGAATCCGCGAGCTTGCAACGGCGGTACAGGAAGAGCTGCGAGCGATCCTCCGCCACTGCCTGTCGCCGGAGGCCGGCGGATTCACGCCTTCCGATTTTCCCCTCGCTGACCTGACGCCGGCGCGGCTCGACTCCCTGGCCCTGGGCCTGGTGGTAGCGGCGGGGGCGGAGCCGGGCCGGGCGAAGAGCCTGCTGGTCCAGGATATCTACCCGCTGTCGCCGCTGCAGAAGAGCCTGCTGCTCCACATCCTGTCCATCCCGGGCACGACGGCCGGCTTCGAACAGAAGAGCTCGACCCTGGGTGGAGACCTGGACATTGCCGTCTTCGAGCGTACCTGGCAGCGGGTGATCGACCGCCATGCGATCTTGCGGACGGCCTTCGCCTGGGACGGCCTGGAGGAGCCTCTGCAGGTGGTCTTCCGGAGGGTCGCCGTTCCCCTGGAGATGCACGATTGGCGGCAGGTCCCCGCGGGCGAGCAGGAGGAGCGGCTGCGCGCCTTCCTCGAAGCCGATCGTCGGCGCGGCTTCAATCCGGCGCAGGCGCCGCTCACCCGTCTTGCCCTGATCCGGTTGACGGGAGACCTGTACCAGTTCGTCTGGAGCTACTCGCACCTGCTCCTGGATGCCTGGTGCCGCACCCTCGTTCTGCGCGAGGTCTTCGCCCTCTACGCCGCCTTTCGCCGCGGCGAGGAGCCGCACCTGCCGCAGAGCCCGGACTATCGGGACTACATCGCCTGGCTGAAGGCCCAGGACGTCACCGCGGCGGGAGAGTTCTGGCGCCGCACTCTGCGCGGGTTCACCAACCCGACGCCACTGTGGATCGACCGCCTCGCGGAGCGCCGGCCGGAGGGCCCCTACGCATGCCAGACGCTCCAGCTCGCCGCCGAGGCGAGCACCGCCCTGCGCCAGGTGGCCAGCCGGCATCAGTGGACGCTCAACACCGTCCTGCTGGGCGCCTGGGCCTTGCTGCTCAGCCGTTACAGCGGCGAGCGCGACGTGCTCTTCGGCTTCACCGTCGCCGGCCGGCCGGCCGAATTGCGGCAGGTCGAATCTATGCTGGGCCTGTTCGTCAACCACCTACCGGTGCGGGTCCTGGTGGAGGCAGGAGCTACCCTCGCACCCTGGTTGCAGCGTCTCCAGGACCTCCTGGTCGAAATCCGAAGCTACGAATGGTGCACCCCGGATCAGATCCAGGAATGGTCGGAGCTGCCGGCGGGACAGCGCCCTTTCGATAGCCTGGTGCTGGTGCAGAACTACCAGGTCGACAGCTTCCCTCCCGCGCAGGGCTTGCCCGCTGGCCGGCTGGAAGTGCTGTCTCTCGAGAGCCGCCTGGAAGTCAACTATCCGGTGACCCTGGTCGCCGGTCCGCTAGACCCGCTCCATCTGCGGCTCTTCCACGACGGCCGCCGGATCGATGCGGCGGCGGCCGAGCGTCTGGTCGGTCACTTCCGATCCCTCCTCGAAGGGATCGTCGACGGCCCCGACCTAGCGCTGTCGGCTCTCTCCCTGCTCAGCCCGGCCGAGCGGGGGCAACTGCTCACCGAGGGGACCGTCGAGCCTCCGCCGCGGGCCGCCAGGGTCTGCGTCCATCACCAGTTCGAGATCCGCGCCCACGCCTCTCCGCGGTCGGTGACCCTGGTGTCGGGAGAGGTCAAGCTGACCTACCGGGTACTCAACGGGCGCGCAAATCAGCTGGCTCGCTCACTGCTGCGCCTCGGCCTCGGCGCCCGCCCGACCATCCTGCTCTGGAGCAGGGACCCCGCGGAGCTGGCGATCGGAGCGCTGGCGGCGCTGAAGGCCGGGGGAGCATTCGCCACCGTGGATCCGCGCGGGGCGGCCGCGGACCTTGACCTGGCGCTGCGGCAGCTCCGCCCCTCCGCCGTGGTGACCTGCGCCGGGCTGCTCCCCAAGCTTCCCGCAGGGCTTGCCGCCCTGCCCGTGGTGTACGCGGAGGACCGCGAGCTAGCCGCCCTGTCGACGCTCGATCCGGAGACCGGGGTGACGGACGCCGATCCGGCGATCCGTTGGACGGTAGACGGTGGGGAAAGAGCTCTCGCGCTCCTCCATGGCGCCTTCGCGGCACGCGCCGGAACCCTGTGCCGAGACTTAGGGATCCGTGAGAAAGACGTACTGATCCTCGCTACCCGGCCGGTGGCTCGGATGGCGGCCGATCTCGTGCTCGCGCTCGCCGCCGGCCTGCCGGTGGTGGCGGTCGCGGCGGAGCTGGATTCCCAGCCCCGCCTGCTGTTAGCGGCCGTGGAGAGGGTGAAGAGGGTTCAGAGAGCGAAGACGAGCACCGTCGTCGCCCATCCGGCGGTCCTACGCGCCCTGGCGGGCTCGGGCTGGCGTCGCCGGGACCTGAAGATTTTCGCCAGCGGCGGGCCTCTCGCTCACGGGCTGGCGCGCGAGCTTCAGGGGTGGGGCGCGGCCGTCTTCAGCCTGTACACCCCGCGCGAGGCCCCGTTACCGGTCGCCCTCGGCAAGCTCCACCCGGAGACCGGCGCGACGGTCTTCGAGCGTCCGCTGGGGCAGGCCCGAGTCCGGCTCTTGGACCCTGAACTTCAGCCGGTGCCACCCGGCATCCCGGGAGAAGTCTACCTCGGCGATCCGGCTGCCGGCGGTGCGCCGCTGCGGACCGCGGACCTCGCCTACCGGCCGCCGGACGGCGGCTTCGAGCTGCTCGGGCGCCGAACCTTGGAGCAGATCAACGGCGTCCGGGTCTACCTGGGGACGGTTGAGGCGATGCTACGGCGTCACCCGGCGGTGCGCGAAGTGGCGGTCGTTGCTCGCTCCAGCCAAGGCCAGGACCAGCGCTTGGTCGCCTATGTCGTCGCAGACCGTGAGGAGGCGACGCTCGCCGAGGAGCTCAGCCGCTTCCTCCAGGGACTGCTACCGCGTTCGATGGTGCCGATGAGCTTCGTCTTCCTAGACGCCCTACCGCTCACCCTCGGTACCGAGCCAGACCTCACAGCGCTGCCGCCGCCGGAAGAGGCCGGACACCGACTGCACCAGGCCTTCGTCCCGGCTCGCGATCCGCTGGAGCAGATGCTGGTCGCCATCTGGGAGGAGATCTTCGGCCTCCATCCGATCGGCATCCGCGATAACTTCTTTGAGCTCGGAGGCCACTCCCTGCTCGCCACCCGGCTCTTCGCCGCGCTGCCCGAGCACTTCCGCCGCCGGCTACCCCTTTCGGCCCTGCTGCGCGCGGCCTCGATCGAGAAGCTGGCGGAGTTCCTCCGCCAGCGTCCGGGGACGGAGGTGTGGTCCCCGCTGGTCGAGCTCAAGACCGGCAGCAGCCTGCCGCCGCTGTTCTGCGTCCATCCGTTGAGCGGCGAGGTCTTCTGCTACCGCGACCTCACGGCCGCCATGGGCAAGGATCGACCGATTTTCGGTCTCCAGGCCCGCATCTGGGAGCAGGGTCTTGAGCCCCATGGCTCCATCGAGGCGATGGCGGCCTGCTATGCCGAGGCGATCCTGGAGGCGTACCCCGGGGGCCCCTACTGCCTCGCGGGCTGGTCGTTCGGCGGCCTCGTGGCATTGGAGGTCGCTCAGCGCCTGCGCGCCGGCGGTCATGAGGTAGCGCTTCTCGCCATCCTCGACACCAAGCTGACGCGGGAGGTGTTGAAATCCGAGCGCCTCGACCGGTTTACCCACTTCCAGAACGAGAACCGCCACCTACCGTTCGAGGAGCTCTGGGAGAAAGCCCGACGAGATCCCGAGATCGGCCCCGAGCTGGAGCAGCTCATCCGGCTCTTCCGGCTGCCGGAGGGACTGGACCTCGACATGGTCAATCGCTACCGCCGAGTGGGAGAGGTCTTCGGGGCTGTCAAGAACGCCTATCAACCGCAGCCATATCACGGCCAGATCACCCTCTTTCGCGCCAGCGGAGGCCACGTCCGCTTCACCGCCGACCCCACCCTCGGCTGGGGCGCGGTGGCGGCTGGCGGGCTCGTCATCGAAGAGGTCCCGGGCACCCATGACGACCTCGTCTATCGGCCCCACGTGGAAGAGTTGGCGAAAAAGCTGAGGATCTATATGATCGACGTTCAACCGATCAGCCCACCGGGCACCATACTCTCGGAGGAACGGGACAATGCTAAGCCACTTCTTGCGTGAATTTCGCTTCGCGGTTCGGCTCCTCAAGCGCCCCGCCTTCGCCGTGCCAGTCATCCTGACCTTCGCGGTGGGCATCGGTGTCAACGCCGGAGTGTTTAGCGTCGTCCATGCGGTGCTGCTGAGCCCCCTCCCCTACAAGAGCCCCGAGCAACTCGTGACGATCTGGGAACTGAGCGGGGTGGGGGGGGGGGCAAGGAAGGAGCCTCGATCGGCGACTTCCT
>DATNKQ010000081.1:0-2986 GCA_035603315.1 Thermoanaerobaculia bacterium | reverse complement strand
CGGGAGGGAGGGCTTCGCGCCGCTCGCCATCGCCGGCGGAACCCTGGGCGGAGGGGTGACGACTCTCGACGCCGGGGAGTCGAGCCAGTACCTCTCGGCGATCCTCCTGGCGGCCCTCCGGGCGCCTGCCGAGGTGGTGGTCGAGGTCGGCGCCCTCACCTCGCGGCCCTACGTCGAGGTGACCCTGGCGGCGGCGGCCGCCTTCGGCGGGCGGATCGAGGCGTTGGACGGCGGGGCCTTCCGCGTGCATCCTTTCCTTGCGCCGCCGGCCCGGGTGCGGGTCGAGGGCGACTGGTCGGCCGCCTGCTACCCGGCGGCGGCGGCCGCCATGACCGGCGGCGAGGTGACCCTCGAAGGGCTGCTCCCGGATTCACCGCAGGGCGACCGCGGCTTCCTCGATCTGCTGGCCGGGATGGGAGCGGAGGCGGCCTGGCGGGGCGGCGAGCTGATCGTGCGGGGTCCCGGTCCGCGCGGGCTCCGCGCCGTCGAGGCGGACCTCTCGTCCATGCCCGACCAGGTCCCCACCCTAGCGGCCCTCGCCCCCTTCGCCCGCGGCACGACGCGGATCGGCAACGTCCCGCACCTGCGGATCAAGGAGAGCGACCGCCTGGGCGCCATGGCGGCCGAGCTCGGCAAGCTGGGGGCGCCCGTCGAAGAGGGTCCGGACAGCCTTACCATCCCCGGCCTCTGGCACGACGGCCTGCCGCCCGCGGGCGAAGTGGTCGTCGATCCCCACGACGACCACCGGATCGCGATGAGCCTGGCGTTAGTGGGCCTCCGACGCCCGGGCGTCCGCATCGCCACCCCGGGCGTCGTCGCCAAGTCCTATCCCGCCTTCTGGGAAGACCTCCAGAGCCTGCTCGCGGACTAGGCCCGCCGGCGTCAGCGTCCCACGACCAAAAGTACGAACGAGCCTGCCACGGGGGTCGGACGCGGGTGCGGCTGCTCCGCCGTCGGTGCCGGCGCCGGGTTGAAGCGGGCCGTCGCCAGATAGATGCGGTGGGTCTTCTCGTCGATGGCCATGGTGCGGGCGCCGCGCTCGGTCGTCACGTTGTCGGCGACGGTGAAGTTGCCGGCTTCGTCCTCGGCGAGGACGGTCAGCGTCCCTTCCCCGTTCGAGCTGAAACCCAGGTTGGTGCCGGGGTCGAAGCCGTTGGCGTCCACCCCCTGGCCGATGGCCGGCGTGCCCACCACCTTGCCGGTCGCGGTGTCGACGACGCCGGCCATGCGGTTGCCGCAGCCGATGAGGAGCCGGCCGCGCCGGCGGTCGATCGCCATGCCGGAGGGCTCTTCGCAGGGGGCGAGCGGCCAGCGCGCGACGACCGTCAGCTTCGTGGCGTCGAGCTCCAGGACCTCGTTCTTGTCCTCCAGGTTGACGAAGACGCGGCCCTTGCCGTCGGCGGTCGCGAACTCCGGCTTGCCGCCGAGCGGAATGGTGCCGGCGACGGCGGAAGTGGCGGCGTCGAGGACGGTGGCGCTGCCCGAGCGGCCGTTGAAGGCGAAGACCCGGCGCGAGGCGGGATCGTAGAGGATGGCGTCGGGGTTCTCGCCGGTCGACTTGACCGTCGACAGCACCTTCAAGGTCTTGAGGTCGAAGACCGTCACCTCGGAGCTGCGCCCGTTGCTGATGAACCCGCGGCCGAGATCGGGATCGAGGGCGACCCCGTGCACCCCCGACAGGTTCGGGATGTCGCCGACGGCCTTGTCGCTCTCGAGGTCGACGACCGCCACGTGGGTGCCGCGCGTCACGTAGAGCCGGCGGGCGGCGCTGTCGATCGCCAGGTAGTCCCATCCGCCCTCGCCTCCCAGGGGGATTCGCTTGATCACGTGGTAACCGGAGCCAGCGGAGCCAGCCGATGCCGCCGCGCCCTTGGCTGCAGGCGCGCCAGCCGCGCTCGCTCCTCCCGCCACCAACCCGAGCGCCAGCGCCATCAAGAGGGTGGCCGTCTGTTTGCCTTTTCCAATTCTGTTCGCCATTTCTTCTCCTCGGAGCCGTCGCGCCCCATGGTTCACGGCCATCCTATACGAGGCCCGCTGGCATTTCTTCGCGCATGTGCGAAGATGCCGCCTCCTGGCCATGCAAGGAGACCCGCCCAACCGTTCGCCGGCGACGCCGGACAGGGAGGGGCCCGCTGTGGGCCTCCTGCATCCCTCCCTCCAGGCAGGGACGGGAGGCGCGGCCCTGGCGCAGGCTCGGCTCACCGACCGCCAGAAGCTCGGCGCCGTGCTCCAGGCGAGCGCGCTCCTCGCCCACCTGGAGCACGCCGGCTGGCATCTGCCCGCCGGTTGGGCGCAGGCGGCGGTGACGCCGGACGGTCTGTTGCTGGCGGGCGCGGCGCGGCCGGGAGCCCCGCGGCAGGCGGCCCAGGAGGTGCTGCGGGCGCTCCTCGCGGAGCTTTTCGGCGGCAACGGCGAGGTCGCCGGGCGCGGCGAGGCCCGGCGGTCGGCGCGCGCCCTCCTCGAGCTCTGGCGGCAGTCTCTCGCGCCGCTCCCGGGCGACGACGCGGTGGCGCAGGTGCTGCGCGCTGCTCCTTTCCTCTGGCAGCCGGCCTTCGCGGCGGCCCGCCGCGCGCTCGCCGCCGAGCACCGCCGTCCCTCCGGCTCTCATCTCTGGGTGGCCGGTCCGGGAGCGTTCCGCGCCCGCCTTCTCGTCCGCTGCCGCGACCTCGCGGCGCTCTCTGCGCTCCTGGCCGGCGAGGCGGCGCAGGCCTGCTGGGAAGGCGACGGGACCACCGGGACGGTACGGCCGCCCGCGTCGCCCGCCGAGCGGCTGGAGCTGGCGCGGGCGCTCTTCGCCCTCGGCCGTTTCGAACGCGCTCTCGCGACCGTCGGCGGCGCGCGCTCGACCGACGCGCTGGCGCTGCGGCTGCGCTGTCAATACCAGCTGGGGAACCTGGGGGCCGCCCGCGCCACCCTGCGGCGGCTCGCGGAAGCCTCGCTCGCGGCCGGCGAGCTGCTGGAGGTGGCGGAGACGGCCGTTCGCGTG
>DATNKQ010000075.1:0-14354 GCA_035603315.1 Thermoanaerobaculia bacterium | reverse complement strand
CTGCTCGCTCCGGCAGCGGCCGCGGCCGTGCTGGCGGCGGCGTCCTCCGCCCCCGCCCCCGCCGACGACGAGGAGCCGGCGGCCCTCGCGGCCGGCGGCTCGGGGCCGACGGTCGCCGAGGTCGAGGTGAGGAGCGCCGTCCCGGTGCCGGAGAAGGCGGACCTCGAATCGCTCCTCGACGTCGTCGTGGGGGAGCCGCTGACCGACATCCGCATCCGGCGGACGCTGCGGAACCTGCAGGCGAGCGGCCTCGCCTCCGAAGTGGAGATCTACTCCCGGCCCACGGGGGCGGCGGACGGCAGCGTCGCCGCCGTCGTCGTCCTGCGCGCCGCGGTCCAGGCCGCCACCGTCGATATCGCTGGCCAGCTCGGGCTGCCGCGGGCCGACCTGACCGGCGAGCTCGAGCAGCGGGAGGGCCAGCCGCTGGCCGAGGATCGCGTCCTGCGCGGCGTCTACAAGCTCCAGGACCTCTACCGGCGGAGCGGCTATTTCGAGGCCAAGGTGCACGTCGCCGTCCACACCGACGAGGCGCGGCGGCGGGCCGACGTCGTCTACCAGGTCGACAGCGGACCGCGGGCGAGCATCGGCAGCATCTCCTTCGAGGGGCCCATCGCCCCGTTCAAGCCCGAGGAGCTGCTGAAGCGCCTGCGGTCGGTCCCCGGGAAAGGCTACCGGCAGCAGACCGTGCGCGACGACAGCGATCGCCTGCAGCAGTGGCTCCTCGGCCAGCACCACAACCTGGCGCGGGTGGATCCGCCGCGCGAGGCCTTCGACGCCGCCACCGACAAGGTGGCGGTGACCTATCCGCTCGACGTCGGCCCGCGGCTCGAGGTGCAGGTGGTCGGCGCGCCGGAGGCGCGGCTCAAGAAGAAGGACCTCCTCCCCTTTCTCGGCAAGGAAGGCTACGACGACGCGCTGGTCCTGCAGTCGGTGGCGCGCATCAAGGACTACTTCCAGCAGGAGGGGCACTACCACGCCCAGGTGGATAGCAAGGAGGAGAAGGGCGAAGGCATCTTGAAGCTCGTCGTCACCATCACCCCGGGGCCGGTCTACAAGCTGACCGACATCCGCTTCCAGGGCAACCAGGGGGTGAGCGGCAGCACGCTCGCCGCCCTGATGGCGACCTCCGGCAAGCGCCTCCTCTCGCTCGGCAGCGGCCGGCTCGTGCAGTCCGAGCTCGACAAGGACCTCGACAACATCCGCTCCTACTACGCGCTCCAGGGCTACGCTCAGGCCAAGGTCGGCCCGCCGCAGGTCGACGAGAGGGGAGCGGAGCTGACCCTCACCATCCCCGTCGTCGAGGGGCATCGCGAGCAGGTGGGCGACCTGCGGTTCGCGGGGGTCCAGGCCCTGAGCGCCAAGGACCTCCAGCCCAAGCTGCCGCTGCGGGCCGGCGGGCCGTTCCATACGTTTCTCCTCGACCAGGCGCTGGACGGCGTGCGGGCGACCTATGCCGACAAAGGGTACGACCAGGCCGCGGTGTCGGCGCGAACCGTCTGGAACCCGGACCACACGCGGGTCGACCTGACGATCGAGGTGGTCGAGGGGCAGCGGGCGATCGTCAACCGGATCATCGTGCGCGGCAACGAGAAGACGTTGAGCGACGTCATCCGCCGCTCCGCCGGCCTCGAGCGCGGCCAGGCGATCTCGGCCTCCCGGCTCTTGGAGGTGGAGCGCAGCCTCTACCGGCTGGGGATCTTCTCGCAGGTCAACGTCGACTTGACCCGCGCCGGTCTCGGGGCGACCGGGCGCGACGTGGTCATCCGCGTGCAGGAAGGCAAGTCGCACAGCCTCACCTACGGCGCCGGCTACGACACCCAGGACGGACCGCGCGGTCTCCTCGGCTTCACCAGCAGCAACATCGGTGGCCGAGCCTACAGCCTGGTGGAAGACCTCCGCCTGAGCAACCGCAACAAGCAGGCGCGGGTGATCTTCAACCAGCCTTATCTCGGCCGCTATCCGATCCCCCTGACGTCGACGCTCTTCTACACCGAGGAGGTCGAGCCGCAGAGCTTCACCGTCAACCGCCTGGGCGGCCGGGTGGAGGCGGTCAAGACCCTCGGCCGCACCCGCTTCAGCCTGGCCGCCGACTTCCGCGAGGTCCGGCTGCGGCTGAAGAGCGGCATCGCGCTCAACGACATCGAGCGCCAGAACCGCCCGTACCGGCTGGTGAGCGGCATCCCCGGCATCCTCCTCGACCACCGCGACGACCCGGTGTTCTCCACCCGCGGCTGGAGCACGCTCGCCCAGGTCCAGTACTCCTTCCCGGCCTTCGGCACCCAGGCCAACTTCTTGAAGCTCTTCACCCAGCAGACCCAGTACCTGAACCTCGGCCGTGCCGGGGTGATCGCGGCCTCCGGCCGCCTGGGCGGCATCCAGCCCTTCAACCGGCTGGGCACCGGCGACCCCGACACGCCGACCGACCTGCCGTCGGCCGACATCCCCATCGACGAGCGCTTCTTCGCCGGCGGCTCGAGCAGCCAGCGGGCCTACGGCCTCGACCTCCTGGGGATCCGCGGCCAGACCCTCTTCCTGCCGACCGGCAAGTCGACCTACGCCCCGGTGGGCGGCAACGGCCTCCTCCTCTTCAACCTCGACTATCGCTTCCCCATCGCCGGCGCCTTCGGCGGCACCGTCTTCTACGACGCCGGCAACGTCTGGGCCGACTGGCGCAGCATCCGCGTCCAGGAGCTGAAGTCGGGCGTGGGTCTCGGCGCCCGCTGGAACTCCCCGATCGGCCCCCTCCGCGTCGAGGTCGGCTGGAAGCTCCACCGCGACAAGGGCGAGAGCGCGACACCGGTCGTCTTCCTCAGCTTCGGCAACCCGTTCTAGCCGCGTTGTGTCCGACGAGAGTTGACCCCGGTGGCGGCGGCAAGTAAGCTCTTACGCGACCGCCGTCGATCGATCGCCTGAGAACGCTGGTGACGGCGTAGCGGAGCCGGTATGACGACACCCATCGCGAGCCCCCCGGAGAGCCCCGCCATGCCCGAGCCCTCTCCGTTCGCTTCCATCGAAGAGGCGATCGAGCAGTTCCGCCAGGGCAAGCTCGTCATCATCGCCGACGACGAGGACCGCGAGAACGAGGGCGACCTAGCGATCGCCGCCGAGAAGGTGACGCCGCAGGTGATCAACTTCATGGCCCGCTACGGGCGCGGCCTGATCTGCCTTGCCATGACCGAGGAGCGCTGCAACGAGCTGCGGCTGCCGCTCATGGTGGAGGACAACACCTCTCCCTTCGGCACCGCCTTCACGGTGTCGATCGAGGCCAAGGGCAAGATCACGACCGGCATCTCGGCGGCCGACCGCGCCGCCACCGTGCTGACGGCGATCGATCCCGCCACCCGGCACGACGACCTGCTGCGCCCCGGGCACGTCTTCCCCCTCCGCGCCAGGAAGGGCGGGGTGCTGAAGCGCGCGGGCCAGACCGAGGCCTCGGTCGACCTCGCCGCCCTGGCGGGCCTGGCGCCCGCCGGCGTCATCTGCGAGATCATGAACGAGGACGGCACCATGGCGCGCGTCCCGGACCTGACCAAGGTGGCCCGGGAGCACGGCATCCTCATGATCACGGTTTCCGACCTGATCAGCTATCGCCTGCGCCATGAGACCCTGGTCCACAAGATCGCCTCGCCCCGCCTGCCCACCCGCTACGGCGAGTTCCGCATGCACGCCTACCGCTCGGAGGTCACCGGCGACGAGAACGTGGCCCTGGTGATGGGCGAGATCGACCCCGAGGAGCCGGTCCTCGTCCGCGTCCACAGCCAGTGCCTGACAGGCGACATCTTCGGCTCGGCGCGCTGCGATTGCGGAGTGCAGCTCGAGCAGGCGCTCGAGAGGATCCGCGAGGAGGGCAAGGGCGTGCTCCTCTACCTTCTGCAGGAGGGGCGCGGCATCGGCCTCCTCAACAAGCTCAAGGCCTATGAGCTCCAGGAGCAGGGGCACGACACCGTCGAGGCGAACGAGAAGCTCGGCTTCCGTCCCGACCAGCGCGACTACGGGGTGGGCGCCCAGATCCTCCGCGACCTGGGCGTGCGCAAGATGCGCCTGATGACCAACAACCCCAGCAAGTACATCGCGCTTTCCGGCTACGGTCTGGAGATCTCCGAGCGCATCCCGCTCGAGATCCCGCCGACCGACAGCAGCCGCGACTATCTGCGCACCAAGCGCGACAAGCTCGGCCACCTCCTTAAGCTGGTGTAGGTCGGAATCCCCGATTGTCATTCAGGTCCTTCGCCCTCGCTCAGAGCCGGTGAATCTTTCGGGGTCGACCATCCGACTCGGATGCCGCGCGAGAATTTAGGGCCTGTCATCCCGAGCGGGAGCGAGGGACCTGGGCGGAGGGAGGCCTTCCAAACTGCTGGTAGCAAAGGGCTTCGCTCCGCCCTTCCCCCAGGTCCCTCGCTCTCGCTCGGGATGACAACCGGGAGGATGTGCCTTTCGGCCCGGGGGTAATGGCTTGGTAACTTCTGATTCCGCCCCTTGAAGATCCTTCTCGCCACCTCCCGCTACCCCTGGCCGCCGCGCCGTGGGGACCAGTTGCGCGCGGTGCAGATGGCCGAGCTGCTCTCGCAGGCGCACGAGTTGACGCTGCTGACGCCGCGGCCTGCTGCCGGCCTGCCGCCGCCGCCCGCCGACGCTCCCTACCGGGTCGAGACCTACGAGATCCGCCGCGGTGCCGGTTTCGTCGCCGGCTTCGGCCGGGCGCTGGGGCGGCGCCTGCCGCTCCAGAGCGCCCTCTTCTACCAGCCGGACCTCGGCCGCCGCCTCCGCGAGCTGGCGCCGGCCGCCGACCTCGGCATCCTCCAGCTCGTCCGCTTGGCGCTTCACCTCGAGGACTTCGGCGGCACGCCACTCCTGGTGGACCTGATCGACAGCCTGTCGCTCTCCTTCGCGCGGCGGGCCGCCGTCGACCGGCCCTGGCGCCGGCCCTTCCTCCGCTTCGAGGCGCGTCTCCTGGCGCGCGGGGAGAGGCGGCTGGCGGAGCGCGCTGCCCGGGTCCTGGTGGTCTGCGAGCGCGACCGGCAGTCGCTGACCGAGGCCCTCCCCCCCGAGCTCGCGGCCAAGGTGGTGGTAGCGCCACTCGCGCCGCCCGAACGGCGCCCGGAGGCGCCATCGCCGGAGCGATCGGACGGGGCGGGGCCGCTGCTGGCGATGACGGGAAACCTCGGCTACTTCGTCAACGCCGACTCCGTGACCTGGTGGCTCGCCGAGGTCTGGCCGACTCTCCGCCGGGCGCGGCCCGACGTCCGCGTGGTGGTCGCCGGTGACCGGCCGGGCGCGGCCGTCCGCCATGCCGTCGCCGCGGCCGGGGCGCGGCTCATCGAATCGCCGCCGGACCTCCGCGCCGTCCTGGCGGAGGCGACGGTTGCCCTGGCGCCCATGCGCTGCGGCGCGGGAGTGCCGGTCAAGATCCTGGAGGCTTGGTCGGCCGGCTTGCCGGTGGTGGCCTCCCGCTGGGCGGCGGCGGGGACCTCCGGCCGCCCGGAGGAGGACTTCCGCGTCGTCGGGCAGCAGCCGTCCGAGTGGGTGGAGGCCATCCTCGACCTCCTCGACCGGCCGGCGGAGCGCCAGCGCCTCGCCGATGCCGGCCGCCGCCGGCTGGCGAGCGACTACTCGCTCGCCGAGGTCGGCCGCCGGTTGGAGGACACCGTCCTCAAAGCCATCTCCCCAAATTGACGTTTTGGGTGCAGACTATATCGTCCGCATTCGATAGGCCCCGGGAGCTCCGATCGCCCCCGACTGGCCCATGGACCCGTTCGCACTGGGGAAGAAAGGGAGGAAGGAATGTCTCACTCGATCGCTCACCGCATCATCGCTGCCGTGGCCTTGGCGGCCCTGCTCGGCGTGGCTGGCGGCCAAGCCCTGGCGGCGGCGCCCCCCTATCCGGCGCTCCGCGCCGTCTCCGCCGACGCCGCAGGAGCCGGCATCTTCGCCCAGGCCTGGAGCTGGCTCGCGAGCTTCTGGCCAGGCTCCCCCGGCGACCGCAGCGCCGCCGTCCATCCGATCCCCCCCGGCAAGCGGCGAGCCGCGATCAGCGGGGATGGCGCCGGGATCGATCCCAACGGGGGCTCCAAACCTCCAGGCGCTCCGCCACCGCCGCCGACCGGCTCGGGCGGGTAGCGCCGCGTCTCGCCGCGGGAGCCAGTACAAAGTTGGGGCGAAACGAGATTCCGGGGCCGGAGTGTGAGAAAATATCTCCGACATCCCGCTCAAGATGGATTGAGGAGGAGCTCCGGTGAACGATCACCCCTCGCCTACCGCCCTCGAGGCGTTCCTGCGTTCCGAGCTCGGGAATCAGGAACGGAGGGCCGTGCTGGCCCACCTCCTGGGCGGTTGCCAGCGCTGCCGCGAGACGATGGCGAGCTCGGTGACCGGCTTCTTCGGCCCGGGGCTGAAGCGAGCCCAGGGTGAGGGGACGGAGTACGACGCGGCTCTCGACCGCGCCTTCGACCGGGCCCTCGAGCGGGCGGCCGAGCTGGACCGCGAGCGCGCGGCGGACGGCGAGGCCCCTGGTCTCCTCCAGGCGCGCCGGCCGGGGCGAAGGAGGCCGGAGCCGCTGCGGAAGTCGAGCGCGCGCCGCGCCTGGACCCGCTGCGAAAGAGCCATCGAGGAGGCGGTGAGGATGCGCTACCAGGACCCCATGGGGATGCTCGACATGGCGGTCGTGGCGGTGGCGCTCTCGGACCGCCTGGATCCGCAGGACTACGGGGAGGGCGCCGTCTTCGACCTCCATGCCCGCGCCTGGGCCGAGCTGGGCAACGCGCGCCGCGTCAACGACGACCTGGTGGACGCCGAGCGCGACTTCCAGTTCGCCGCCCTCTTGGCCCAGCAGGGGACCGGCGACCAGCTCCTGCTCGCCCGCGTCCTCGACCTCACGGCTTCCCTCTACCGCGCGCAGCGGCGGTTCGAGGAGGCCTACCAGCTCCTCGACGCCGTCTATGCGATCCACCTCGACCGCCGCGATTTCCATCTCGCCGGCAAGGCGCTGATCAACAAGGGCCTGGCGAAGGGATACGCCAACGAGCCGGAGGAGGGGATCGTCCTCCTGTGCGGCGGCATCAACTGGGTCGACGCCGAGAAGGATCCCCGCCTCCACCTGGCGGCGGTGCACAACCTGATCCTCCTGCACGTCGAGACCGAGCGCTACGCGGAGGCGCGGAACCTCGTGCGCTCGAATCGGGACCTCTATACGCGGCTGGGCGACGGCATGCTCTGCCTCAAGCTGCGCTGGGTGGAAGGGAAGATCTCCGCCGGCCTGGGGGACCTCGGACTCGCCGAAACCGCCCTGCGGGAGGTGAGGAGCGCCTTCGCCGAGCGGGGCCTGCCCTACGACACCGCCCTCGCGTCGTTCGACCTCGCGGCCCTCTGCCTCCGCCAGGGGCGCACGGGCGAGGTGATCCAGCTCGTCGAGGAGGTGCTGGCGACCTTCCGGGCGCTCGGCATCGGCCGCGAGGCGATCGCCGCTCTCATGATGCTCAAAGAGGCGGTCGCTACGGAGCGCGGGACCCTCGACCTGGTGCGGCGGGTCGCGGCGCGGTTCAGCCGCCTGGAGCGCGAGGGCTCCGCCGACTGGCTCTAGCGACACCGCCTCGAAATCCAGCTCCACTTCCTCAGTACATCCAGCTCTTTCTGAATTCCTCCGTCAGGGGCCTTGACAGTCCCTCGCGGGCGCCCTAGACTGTTAGCAGTCGTCATCGATGAGTGCTAACCGCACTCTGTAGAACGATGGCGAATTGGGTCGTAAGTCATTGATCCTCTTACAACAAAGTTCAAGGAGGTAGAGAGCCGTGAATATTCGTCCACTGCATGACCGAGTGTTGGTGAAGCGTATCGAGCAGGAGGAGCAGGTCCGTGGCGGCATCATCATCCCCGACACGGCTAAGGAGAAGCCGCAGGAGGCCGAGGTCATCGCGGTCGGCCCCGGCAAGCTCACCGACGACGGCAAGCGCAACCCCATGGACGTCAAGGCCGGCGACCGCGTTCTCATGGGCAAGTACTCCGGCAGCGAGATCAAGATCGACGAGAACGAGTACGTCATCCTGCGGGAAGACGAGATCCTCGCGGTCGTCAACGGCAAGAAGAAGAAGTAGATCGCAACCCCAAAATCCCCAAAACTCTCCACCAGAGTTGAATTCAGGAGGCAGACAAGCTCATGGCCAAGCAAATCACTTACTCCGGGGACGCGCGAGCCGCGATCCTGCGGGGCGTCAACAAGCTCGCCGATGCCGTGAAGGTCACGCTCGGCCCCAAGGGACGCAACGTCGTCATCGAGAAGAAGTTCGGCTCGCCGACGATCACCAAGGACGGCGTCACCGTCGCCAAGGAGATCGAACTCGGCGATCCGCTCGAGAACATGGGCGCGCAGATGGTGCGCGAGGTCGCTTCGAAGACCTCGGACGTGGCCGGCGACGGCACCACCACCGCCACCGTCCTCGCCCAGGCGATCTACCGTGAAGGCTCGAAGAACGTCACCGCCGGCGCCAACCCGATGGAGATCAAGCGCGGCATCGAGATGGCGGTCAAGGCCGCCGTCGAGGCGATCGACAAGCTCGCCAAGCCGGTCGAGGGCAAGGACATCGCCCACGTCGGGACCATCTCCGCCAACAACGACGAGGAGATCGGCCGCATCATCTCCGAGGCGATGGAGAAGGTCGGCAAGGACGGCGTCATCACCGTCGAGGAGGCGCGCGGCCTGGAGACCACCCTCGAGGTGGTCGAGGGCATGCAGTTCGACCGCGGCTACCTCTCCCCCTACTTCGTCACCGATGCCGAGCGCATGGAGACGGTGATCGAGAACGCCAAGATCCTCCTCCACGAGAAGAAGATCAGCTCGATGAAGGATCTGCTGCCGATCCTGGAGCAGGTCGCCAAGCAGAGTCGGCCGCTCCTCATCATCGCCGAGGACGTCGAGGGCGAGGCCCTGGCCACCCTGGTGGTCAACAAGCTGCGCGGCACCCTGCACGTCGCCGCCGTCAAGGCGCCGGGCTTCGGCGACCGCCGGAAGGCGATGCTCGAGGACATCGGCATCTTGACCGGCGGCCGGGTGATCACCGACGACCTCGGGATCAAGCTCGAGAACATCCGCTGGGAGGATTTGGGCGACGCCAAGAAGATCGTGCTGACCAAGGACGACACCACCATCGTCACCGACTCCGACGACGCCAAGCGGCGCGAGGCGATCGCCGGCCGGGTCAAGCAGATCCGCAACCAGGTCGAGGAGACGACCTCCGACTACGATCGCGAGAAGCTCCAGGAGCGTCTGGCGAAGCTCGTCGGCGGCGTCGCCGTCATCAAGGTGGGCGCCGCGACCGAGACCGAGATGAAGGAGAAGAAGGCTCGCGTCGAGGACGCCATGCACGCCACCAAGGCGGCGGTCGAGGAGGGCATCGTGCCGGGCGGCGGCGTCGCGCTCCTGCGCGCCATCCCGGCGGTCGACAAGCTGAAGGGCGAGGGCGATGTGCGGGTGGGCATCAACATCGTCCGGCGCGCGCTCGAAGAGCCGGCCCGGCAGATCGCCATGAACGCCGGCGAGGAGGGCTCCGTCGTCGTCAAGGAGCTCTTGGCTTCGAACGGCAGCACCGGCTTCAACGCGGCCACCGGCAAGACCGAGGACCTCGTCAAGGCGGGCGTCATCGATCCCGCGAAGGTCACCAAGACGGCGCTCCTGAACGCCGCCTCGATCGCCGGCCTCATGCTGACCACCGAGGCGATGGTCTCCGAGATCAAGGAGAAGGACGACAAGGGCAGCGGCGGTGGCGGTGGCATGCCGGGCGGCGGCATGGGCGGGATGTACTAAGAGTCCGGTTTCCGCTGCCGGCCTCCGGGCCGTCAGCTTTCAATAAAAACGGCCGGTCCGCGCGAGCGGGCCGGCCGTTCGTGTTTGCGCTGGATGTGCGGCTTGTCTTACCGTCCGCGGCGCGACATGCGGCGCAGACGCGGGACCTTGGGCTCGGCATCGGCATCATCGCTGGCCGTGAGGCCGAGCACTTCGCTTTTGATCTCCTCGCGCTGGAGGCTCGCGATGCGGCGGGCTTCGAGAGCGAGCCCCATGCGCCGCATCCAGAGGATGACGGCGAACTCCGAGAAGAGGAGGACGATGCCGAGCGTCGTCATGCCGGTGATGGCGACCAGGAGGGCCATGGCGCAGAACGAGAGGGCGACGGCGTAGATCACCGCCACGATCTTCGAACGCCGGCCGCCCAGGCTGGAGAGCAGGTGATGCAGGTGCTTGCGGTCGGCGTGGAACATGTGAAGGAAGCGGCCGGTCAGCGGGCCCTTGGGCCGGTCCAGGAAGCGGACCGCCATCACCAGGAGAGTGTCCATGACGGGCACGCCCAAGGCGAGGATCGGCACCAGGATGGCCACCGCGCCCGGCGCCTTGAGCGACGAGTGGACGGTCATGGCGGCGAGCAGGAAGCCCAGGGTGAGCGATCCGGAGTCGCCCATGAAGATGCGGGCGGGCTCCCAGTTGTGGCGCAGGAACCCGACGCAGGCGCCGGCGATCGAGGCCATGAGGATCACCGTCCCCGGGCTGCCCTGGAGGGCTGCGTAGAAGAGCAGGCTGCCGGAGATGATCGCCACCACCCCTCCCGCCAATCCGTCCAGCCCGTCCAGGAGGTTGATGGCGTTGGTGACCCCGACGATCCACAGGAGCGAGACGACGTCGCCGAAGAGCCCCAGCTCGACCTGCCCCACGCCCGGCAGCCGCATCACCGTGAAGGACCATCCCACCCGGACGAGCAGCCAGGCGGCGAAGAGCTCGAGGAGGAACTTCTTGCTCGACGACACGCCCACCAGGTCGTCGACGACGCCGACCAGGAAGACGATGGCGGTGCCCAGCGCGAGGCCGAGCAGCTCGTCCCGGCCGATGTGCATCCCCCAGCGGTTCCACTGTGAGACGGCCGCCGCGCCGGCGCCGAACGACAGCCCGATGGCGATGGCGACGCCGCCGAGGCGGGGCACCGGCTGCACGTGGAGCCGCCGCTCGCCGGGATGATCGACGGCGCGGATGGCGATGGCCAAGCGGGTGACCGAGGGGACTACCAGGTTGGTGAGCAGGCCCGCCACGATGGCGGACCCCAGGGCGTAGAGCAGAACGTTGTGCATCGCGCGCCGAGGCTCCTTAAAGCCTTCTCCAATAGTGAATTAGCTCTCGGCGATTGTACCTCAAGTCACGGCGCCCGGCCGAAATCCGTGACGCCCGGCGGAAATCCGTGACGAAAAACGAAAATCCGTGACGCCCGGCCGAAATCCGTGAGGAAAAACAAAAATTCGTGACGCCCGGCCGAAATCCGTGGGGGGAAACGAAAATCCGTGACGCCCGCCCGAAATCCGTGACGAAAAACGAAAATCCGTGACGCCCGGCCGCCGGGCGTGACGCCCAGGACCCGGGAAGGCGCCGAACGTCCCAAGAAGTGGACGACCCGGACGCTCCGGCGGCTCGGCGACCTCGGGCGGCGTAGTAACTTTCCACTCGGTCCCGGATACCTGTATCGAGGCGACCTGATGGCCGACTGGAGCGGGCTCTACAAGAAATATGCGCCGGACGTCTTCCGCTTCGCTCTCTACCTCTCCGGCGAGCGCAGCGAGGCCGAGGACATCACCTCGGAGACCTTCGTGCGCGTGTGGACGTCGTCCGAGCCGATCCAGATGGCGACCGTCAAGGGTTACCTCTTCACCATCTCGCGCAACCTGTTCCTGCAGGGGCTGCGGAAGAAGTCGCGGCACGTCGCGCTCGACGAAGGCCTGCGCGATCCGCGGACGAGCCCGCAGGCCCAGGCCGAGCAGCGGGCGGAGTTTCGCTCCGTGCTGGCGGGGCTGCAGAAGCTGCCGGAGCGCGACCGCGCGGCCCTGCTGATGCGGGCGTTCGACGACATGCCCTACCGCGAGATCGCCGAAGTGCTGGGGATGTCGTCCGCCGCCGTAAGGGTCAAAGTGCATCGCGCGCGGCTTGCGCTGGCGGGCAGCCGCGACGCCTAGCCAAGCGCTCGAACCGAACGATTGGAGGACACGAGATGAACGTAACAAGAGAAGTCATCCTGGACCTGCTGCCGGTCTACCTCGCGGGCGAGGCGAGCCCGGCCACGCGCGCCCTCGTCGAGGAGTACATGCAGCAGGACGCGGATCTGGCGCAGCGCATCCGCCTGCAATGGGCGGAGAGCTTCGCCAAGGTCGCGCCCACGGCTCTGCCGCCGGACCTCGAGCTGCGCTCCCTCCGCCGCACCCGCAGCCTCCTCGGCTGGCAAAGGTGGCTCTTCGGCCTGGGGATCGCCTTCACCGCCTTCTCCCTGAGCAACGAGTTTTCGTTCGCCGACGGGCACTTCAAGGAGTTCCACTTCCTGCTCCGCGACTATCCCGCCCCGTTCGGCATCTGCCTGGCGCTAGGACTCGCCTGCTGGGCCGCCTATTTCGCACTGCAGCGCCGCCTGCGCACGACCGCGCTGTAGTGTGCTTGCCCGCGCCTGCAAGCACGCGTACTCTACACGCAGGTAACCACGGCAATGCAGAAGAGCTGGGCGGGTGGGCGCGCCCTAAGGAAACCAGGTGCTGCCAGATCGTTACAGTAGCGCGACCGTCTATCTCTTCGCGGCTCTAGCGCGGGCTCAGCGTCGAGGAGTTCTGCTGCTGGTCCTGCTGGTTTTCTGCGTCTTCTTGAACCTCGCCGCGGGCAATGCCGCCGCCTCGCAGCAGCACCTCCAGACCCAGATCGCGTCGGGCGAGCAGGTGTCTGCGGCGGCAGCAGACCGTAGTTATGAGAGGGTGCGCAGCTACGGGATGGTGCAAGTCGGGTTGTTCTTGGTCACCGGCTTCGTCTGGCTGCTCTGGCTGCATAGCTCGTATGAGTTGCTCCGGCACCTCGGCACCAAGGTGACGCGCTTTTCTCCCGGTCAGGCGGTTGGCGCTTGGTTCGTACCTTTCGTCAACCTGGTGCGCCCCTACCAAGTGGTCAGCGAGCTCCGTCTCCGCACTCGCAACCTGAACGCGACCGCCGAGCCCCAGCCGCTGACCTCCGGCGAGATCACCGCGCTCTGGTGGCTGACCTGGCTGGCCGCGAACGTCACCGAGCTGCTGTACGCCGCGTTCCTAGGGACAGCCAAGACCGCCGACGTCATCGTCGTCGCTGACAAGATCGGCTTCGCCGGTAACGCCCTGGAAGCGGCCGCTGCGCTGCTGGCCTACTACCTGGTCCGCCAGATCCACAACGCGCAGAAGCTGGCGGCGGTCCCCGCCGCCGCCACGCCTGCAGTCGCTTGACCGTGGGATGCCTATTACAGCCAAGAAGCCCCAACGACGCTGGCGAAGCGCTACCTCGGCTCAACGGGCGCGGGAACACACTCGTCCGAAGCTGGTTGCGACCTATGGCGATTCCCTCCGGGCAAACCCACCCGCGTTCTCCAGGTCTGCCCAGTTTCAGCTAGTGGTCCGTGGACGGAATGCGCTCAAGTTCCCCCTCAGGCCGCAAGTGTCATCCTCATCTCGTCGATGGCACGCGCCGATTGAATCAAATTCACATCGGCCCTTCAGCCGGATACTAACGCCATGTCTCCAGCAGTCGACAGCTCCGTGCCCTGGCAGGAGCGCGTGCGCGAGCAGAGCCTCACGGCGCTGCTCGCCTGCTTGTTGCTGTTAACCTTCGTGGTGACTCCGCTCGTCGGCCTGGGCGTGATCGGGCAGCTCGCCGCGAGCGTGACCTGGGCGCTGCTGGGCGTCCTCTCCGTGCTGGTCGTCTCTGGCCGCCGTGCCGCGATGGCCGTGATCCTGGCCGCCACGGCGACGGGCCTTGCTACGGCGATCATCGACCACCCGACGGCTCTCAGCGCCGTCCTGGCGCGAGGCTCGGCGGCCGTGGCCTTGGCGGCGCTGGGCGGAGTCATCGGCCGCGCGGCGTTCGGGCCTGGACGCGTGACGTGGCACCGCGTCCAGGGCGCCATCGCGCTCTACCTCATCCTCGGGCTCCTGTTCGCACACCTCTACGGGCTGCTGAACGTGCTGGTGCCGGAGGCCTTCGCCAACGTGCCGCCCGGCTTGAATGCCGATGCGGTCTTCTACCGCGGGCGCCTGGTTTACTTCAGCTTCGTGACGCTCACCACCACCGGGTACGGGGACATCTTGCCGCTGCACCCGATCGCCCGCAGCCTCGCCACCTTGGAAGCCGTCATCGGCCAGCTATTCCCGGCCACCCTGCTGGCCCGGCTCGTGTCCTTAGAGCTTGAAGGGCGACGCCCTTCTTGATGAATCTGTGGAGACTTACATACGCGCCCGAACTACTGTTCCTCATCCCTTAATGGAAAGGTCAAGTAACTTACCTGTACTTGAGATTCAGTTGATCTCGCACGGCCGAGGCTCCACCCCGATGA